>DAHVAU010000064.1 GCA_027314465.1 Microcaldota archaeon | reverse complement strand
TTAAGCAGCTGATACTTGCGGGGACCAGCGAGGAATACGGGATGACGCTTACTGACAAGAACAGGAAACTCACTGAGGATTCTACGCTGCACCCAAACAGCCCATATGCTGTTGCAAAAGTTGCATCTGACCTGTATCTCAGGTACATGAATGAAGCATACGGCTTCCCATACACAGTACTAAGACCATACAACACTTACGGAAGGCGGGACAACTCCCACTTCTTCATAGAGAGGACTATAACCCAGATGCTTTCCGGGAACAAGGTGCATCTCGGTGACAAAAGTACGGTGAGAGACTGGATATACGTGGACGATCACGTTGAAGCATACGTCAGGGCTCTTGGCAACAAGAAGGCCATTGGAGAGGCAATACAAATATGCTCTGGAGTTGGATACACTACTGAAGAAACGGCAAACAAAATTGCAAAATTGACTGGTTTCAAAGGTGACATAGCGTGGAACTCAACTCCGAAGAGGCCTCTCGATGCGCGCATACTCATAGGAGACAACTCCAAGGCCAAGAAACTGCTTGGCTGGGAGCCAAAGTATAGCCTTGAGGAAGGACTGAAGAAGACTATAGAGTTCTGGAAGAAGAATAGTGCTTAGTTGACATGTGCTTCCAATCCTGCAGGATAAGGGAGCTTTTAGTATTTGATGGGCCCAGGGAGATTTGAACTCCCGACATCTGGCTTTCGTAAAACTTTTGATCACACTTCTTCCAAAAGTCTGTATAAGACCAGCGCTCTAACCAGGCTGAGCTATGAGCCCAATGAAGGATTTATTAGGATGGGAACTATTTTAACTTTACCTTGTGTTTAGATAGCAATATGTTTGCTAGGGGCAGGAGCTTTTCATGGAAGTAAAGAGGTTGCTTGACGAGTACGGAGGGTTTGCGGCGCTTGCGCTAGTGGTTATTGGGGTAGTGCTGGTTGAGATACCAGGTATAGAGCCTGCAGGAGCATCTCTTATGGTCATAAGCCTTATAGTGCTGCTGGCAATGCTGCTGTGGAACTGAATGCCGCAGCCCTACCCGTGAGGGCTGGAGGCAGTATTATAAGGGACTTTTGGCTATATCTACTAACTATAAACGATCATCATGGACCTGGGAGAGGGTCTTAGAAAGGCGATAGCGCGTCTAAACGGCGCCACTGCCATAGACCTAAAGACCATAAAGGAGTTCAACAAGGAGCTGCAGAAGGCGCTCATATCGGCTGACGTTGAGGTGAGCCTGGTCTTTGCCTTCACCAGGAAGATAGAGGACGCTGCGATGCGCAGCGAGCTTCCCGCAGGGGTCAGCAAGCGCGACTACATAACCAACCTCGTATATGAGGAGCTCACAAAGCTCATGGGGCAGAGCTATGAGCCTGAGGTGAAGCCAAAGCGCATACTTCTTGCAGGCATCTATGGCTCAGGAAAGACCACTACTGCAGCAAAGCTCGCAAAATTCTACCAGGACAGGGGGCTTGGGGTGGGGCTGATATGCTGCGACGTGGCCAGGCCGGCGGCCTATGAGCAGCTTGAGACGCTTGCAAAGCAGGCCGGAGCGGGATTCTTTGGCATGAAGGGAGAGAAGGACGTTGCTCGCATAGTGCGCGAGGGGCTCGGCGCACTCAAGGGAAAGAAGGTCATAATATGCGACTCGAGCGGCAGGAGCGGCATGGATGAGGAGCTCATAGCGGAGCTAAAGGAGATAAACAGGGCCTTTTCACCTGAGGAGAGGCTGCTTGTGATCAATGCGGACATAGGGCAGGTTGCAGGGAACCAGGCAAGGGAGTTCGACAGGGCGATAAAGCTCACAGGGGTGGTGGTCACAAAGCTCGACGGCTCTGGAAAGGGGGGCGGCGCGCTGAGCGCAGTGGCAGGCGCGAATACGCGGGTCATGTTCACAGGCACAGGGGAGAAGCTCGGCGCGCTTGAGCTCTACGACTCTAAGAAGTTCGTTGGAAGGCTGCTTGGCATACCTGACCTTGAGTCCCTTGTGGCGCACGTGCAAGAGGCCATAAAGAGCTCTGACATGAGTCCTGATGACGTTAACACCGAGGAGCTCAATTTCGAGAGCTTCTACAAGCAGATGAGGGCCATGGGCAAGATGGGGCCGATGAAGAACGTGCTTGGCATGATGGGACTAGTGGACGTGCCAAAGGAGGCGCTTGAGAGCGGAGAAGTGAAGCTGAAGCGCTACGAGAACATGATAAACTCAATGACAAAAGAGGAGAGGAAGGACGAGAAGCTCCTCAGGAACCCAAAGCGCATAGCAAGGATAGCCAAGGGCAGCGGCGCAACAGAGAAGGATGTGCGCGAGATGATAGGCGACTTCAACAAGATGAAGAAGATGGCAGACATGCTCAAGAACAACAGGGACTTAAAAAAGCAGATGTCAAAGTTCATGCCAGGCGGAGGGAAGTAGGGAATCCGGCCTGATGTTCGCTGAGCGCAGAAGAGTGATTGTGCATGGTAGACAAGGAGTACGCGAAGCACCAGCTTGATGAGCTCACCTCCGAGTACTCGAAGACCAAGCACAACAAGGCCACGAACAAGCATCTTGGCATACTCAGGGCCAAGATAGCCAAGGTAAAGCACGAGCTTGAGACGAGCAGCAGGAGGAGCGGCACAGGATACTCTGTAAGGAAGAGCGGCAACGCCACCATAGTTCTTGTGGGATTTCCGAACGCAGGCAAGTCGTCGCTGCTAAGGGTGCTCACAGGGGTGGATTCGAAAGTTGCAGATTACGCGTTCACAACCATTGACGTAATACCGGGAATGATGGAGTACAACGGCGCGAAGATACAGATACTGGACCTGCCCGGGCTCATACAGGGCGCGCACGTCGGGCGCGGGGGCAGCATGAAGATAATCAGCGTGATACGCATAGCGGATCTGATGCTCTTTGTGGTCGACATAAACACGTACCCGCAGCTCTACCAGCTGGTAGAGGAGATAGGCCTGCTCAACATAAGGGTGAACAGGAAGAAGCCCAACATAAGGCTTGAGAAGAGCTTCGCCGGAGGCATGGAGATAGAGGGCAATGGCCACGCAGTACCAAAGAAGGATGTCATCACGGGCATACTAAACGAGTTCAAGATCTTCAACGGCAAGATAATATTCTACCAGGACGCGACCGAGGACATGATAATAGACTTCATAGCCGACAACTGCGTGTACATGCGCGGAGTGGTCGCGCTCAACAAGATAGACACTGCGGACCAGAAGAGGGTGGATGCGGTGCGCAGCGAGATAGAGTCGCGCACAGGCATGCACGTCATACCCATAAGCGCCAAGATGGCGCAGAACATAAGCGAGCTGAGGAGGCTGGTGTTCAACGGACTTGGACTGATAAGGGTGTATCTAAAGCCAAAGGACGGCACTGCGGATTTCGACAGGCCCATGGTGCTGGACAGCGGCTCGGATATAACTGAAGTGGTGCGCAGGATAAACTCCAAGCTTATTAAGAGCGCGCGCTTCGCATACATAAGCGGGCCGAGCTCAAAGTTCCCGAACCAGAGGGTCGGCATGGAGCACATAGTAAAGGATGGCGATGTTGTAACAGTGGTATTCGACTGACGCTGCCGTGTACCGCAGAGCCTCTTTACAGTCTTATAAGTTTAAATTCGTTCAAGAGCCTAACAGATTCATGGCGATCAGGTATTGGGAGTATGAGGATGCACCTCTGAAGGAGAAGCTAAAGGATCCGAACGTCAAGGACATAGCCAAGGTGTACTTCGACAATGAGACCAAGGCGTACAGGTTCTCAAAGGCCCTTTACGAGGTCAAGAAGAGAAACGGCTTAAGGCTCAAGGACTGCGGATCCGAGCTGCCCCTTGCCACATGGAAGAGGTACCTTGACTTCGGGGTCAGGGTCGGACTGCTCAAGCACGAGGATGGCATGTATGCGTTCACTGACAGATACTCAAAGCCCCTGAAGAACGTATCGCTGTACATAAAGACATGGATGGAGTCGCAGAAGGACGAGGATCTGGTCCTGCTGTTCGCAAACGCGAGGATGGACAGGCAGAAGAAGAGGGGCGGCAGGGCGATGGCTGAGGAGACAGCGGCTGCACAGCAGCCGCAGCAGGGCGCTCAGCTTTAGTGCGTGAACGCCGGGCCCGGATCCGCTACTTGCGCTGCCTGTACCATATGGTGCCGTACTCGCTGTCCTCGACTACTATGCCAAGCTCCTTATGCAGCCTTGCCCTTATCTCATCAGCCCTGGCGAAGTCCTTTGCCCTGCGCAGCCTCTCCCTCTCCTTTATCATGGCCGATGCCTCGTCCGGCAGCTTCTGCTTGTACGCATCGCCCTGAAGTATGCCCAGCACGGCCGCATGCCCGAGTATCCCCGAGATAGCCGACTCCTTTGCGGCCGAGCTGATCTGGGGGTATGTTTCAGCGTAAAGCCTTAGGCCGTCTATTGCCCCGGCAAGCCTGGAGAGCGCCAGTGGCGTATTTATGTCATCGTCCATGGCCTGGGCGAATCCGGAGCTGAGCTGCGATATTATCCTTTCGGTGTCGGCGCACTTGAGCGTGCTGGCGGACTGCTCCATGCTGTAGAACACGCCGAGCGATGAATACAGGTACCTGAGCCTAGAGGCCGCTGCCTTCATCAGGGCATCGCTGTAGGCTATGTCCTTGCGGTAATGCGTTGAGCAGATGAGAAGGCGCAGGGCCTCAGGGTCGTAGTCGCTTAGCAGCTCCCTTATCCTTATGAAGTTCTTCAGGCTCTTGGACATCTTCTCGCCTTTTATGAGCATTATGCCGGAGTGCATCCAGTACCTGACGAACGGCCTGACACCGAATGCGGCCTGGGCCTGGGCTATCTCGTTTGTATGGTGCGGGAATATCAGCTCTATTGCGCCGCCGTGGATGTCGTACTGCTTGCCGAATATTGCATAGGTTATTGCAGTGTCCTCTATGTGCCAGCCGGGCCTTCCCTTCATCTTGTGCTCCTCGCCTTGCGCAGTGAGCTTGATGTCCCAGCTTGGCTCGCCCTGCTTGGATCCCTTCCACAGCACGAAGTCGTACGTATGCCTCTTGCCCTGCTTTGGCTCTATTCTGTGCTTCTCCAGCTCGCTTATCTTCATGCCGGAGAGCTTTGTGTAGTCCTCGAACTTTGCCACATCGTAGTAGACGTCCTGGCCAAGGAGGTACGCATAGCCCTTGTCCAGCAGCAGTTGTATCTGCTCTGCTATGAACCCTATGTAGTCATGCGACCTGGGGTACTCGCTCACATTGCTCCTGACGCCTATGGCTTCCATGTCTTCCATGAAGCGTGCCTCGAACTTGCGGGCGAGGGCAAGAGGCTCTGTGCCCTGCTCGCTGGCCCTTGCTATTATCTTGTCATCAATGTCAGTTATGTTCTGCACGTACCTTACGGAGTATCCGCTGGCCTTAAGCCACCTGCAGACCACGTCGAAGTTTATGTAGTTCTTTGCGTGGCCCAGATGCGCGTCGTCGTACACTGTCTGGCCGCATACGAACATGTTAACCTTTCCGGCGTGCATCGGCTTGAACTCCTCCTTCTTTCTGGAGAGGGTGTTGTATAAGAGCATCAGCATTCCTTATGTTACGTTGATAGTCTGGTTGACCAGTATGCCGGGCGCCATCTGCTTAATGACGCTCTGGTGGAACCCAGTGACAGCGATGTAGTCGAACTGGCTCTGGGAGGTGCCTGCTGCGCCTGACACTACCCTGACCTGGACTGTCTGGCACAGCAGAGGTATGAGGCTTATGCTTGCGTTTACCAGGCTGCTGCTGGAGTTTCCGCCGCTCTGAAGCACATAGGTATCGAAGTGCGTCACTATGCGCGGCACGCCGTTCTGCAGTATCTCCACGTACAGAAGGTTGCTGTCGGGGGACACGAGCTGGAAGTTGAGGTAAGGCAGCGAGGCCGTGAACGGATCCGAGGTAAGGTTGCCGAGCACCAGATTGGTGCCGCCGTTATAAGTAGTGGCCATGTAGTCCGTTGCGTTGACCACCCATGGCTGGCTGAAGTAGTTCCCTTCGCTGTTGGCCTTGGTGACATTGAAAGGCGCAGATCCGAAGCCCAGGCCAGTAACGTTCCATCCCGAGTACGTGCCGTTGATGAAGTATCCGTTCTTCAGGCCTATTATGGTCGAGAGCTGGCACTTGTTGGAGTAGGGCTGGGTTGTAACTGCCGCCACTGATGTTGGCGCCCCTATGCTAGTGGACTGACTTGAGGATATGGAAGTGCCTGCTGACAGTCCCGACTGCTTTGGAAGCAGCAGGTATATGGCAATAACAAGCACCATGAACAGTGCTGCATACGCAACTATAGAGCGCTGGTTCTCCACGAGTGCACCGTAAGGATTTAAATAGATTATATTATTAAGAGTTATGCTGATAACAATCAGTAGCTGGTGCTAATCTGGGAAGTATACCTAGGAAGTGGAAGAAGAAGGGACGTATGCGCTGGAAGTGGCTAAAGAAGAGAAGGCGAAGGATAAAGAGAGCGCAGAAGAGAAGAGTAGGAGAGCTCTGAGCATAGGTGCTTTGAATGCCTTACAAGGTAAGGGACATTAAGCTGTCTGAGCAGGGAGAGCGCCAGCTGGAATGGGCGGAGCTGCACATGCCTGCGCTCATGGAGGTAAGAAAGGAGTTCTCCAGGTCAGAGCCTTTCAAGGGCTACAGGATATCCGCAGTGCTTCACATAACAAAGGAGACTGGAGTGCTGATGCGCAGCCTGAAGGCCGCAGGCGCGCAGATAGCGCTTGCTGCAGGCAACCCCCTATCCACCCAGGATGACGTGGCCGCCGCTCTTGCAAAGGACGGCGTCAACATCTACGCAATGAACGCAGAGAGCGTTGATGAGTACAGAGAGCACATACGCAAGATGGTTGAGTTCAGGCCTGACATTGTTATAGACGATGGCGCAGATCTGCACTCTGCAATACACAGCCTGAAGAATAGGGTAGAGGTCATGGGCGGCACCGAGGAGACCACAAGCGGCATACACAGGATAAAGGCGATGGAGGACGATGGCGTGCTGCAGTACCCAATAGTCGCAGTGAACAATGCCTACACAAAGTATCTGTTCGACAACAGGTATGGCACCGGGCAGAGCACCCTTGACGGCGTAATAAGGGCGACGAATATCTTCGTGCCCGGCAAGAGGGTTGTGGTTGGCGGATATGGATGGGTAGGCAAGGGCGTTGCCATGCGATTCAAGGGCA
>DAHVAU010000061.1 GCA_027314465.1 Microcaldota archaeon | reverse complement strand
GATCCTCTGCCTCCTCTTCCATCTCTGCCTTCGCTGCTATCCATGTCTCTCATTTTCTTTTTCCTCTGTAGGATCAGCGTTTTGCGCCTTACTACATCGTACATCTATTGCCGCTTCTGATTTATAAAGATATCGTTGGCCTGCACCGCCGGGCCGTTTTTTATTTCAGCGCAAATGAAGGATGTCACGAAGCGTGCCGGCAACATAGTCCGGCTTTGCCTTGACCAGCGTGGCATACGGGTCTACGCCATCCCTAAGCGCGCATGAGTCTATGCCTGCGAACCTGGCCGTGAACACATCCACAGCCATATCCCCAATGTATATGCACCTTGCCTTGCGCACCCCGAACCTGCTTACTATGGCGTTTATGCCTGCGGGGTTGGGCTTGAACATCTTTATGGCATCGGAGCTTAGCACAAGGTCAGCATACTTTGTCACCCCGAGCTTTCTTGTCTCTATGTGCAGCCTGTACTTGTTCGAGTCGCTGAATATGGCTACCTTCTTGCCCCTCTTCTTCAGCTCCATGAGCGTCTTGAGCGCATCGCTCTTAAGCTTAGGTCTGTAGATCGCGCAATACACTGCGTATGCGAAATCGTAGAATTTGTTGATGTTATCCTGCGCCCTGATCTGCGCCTGGCTCTCATTGCTGTACGAGTCCCCGCGGCCCTGCATGCGGGCTATGCTGTATCTTGGCCTGAGCTTGCGCGCGGCCCTGACTATCGTCGTAGTTGGAAGCAGGGTCCCATCCCAGTCGAAGATGAACAGCTCGTACCTGTCGGTCAGCATAAAGGGTTATTAATATTATCAACAATTAAAAGCCTGTATGATGATAAGGGTGATCGCTGAGCTCACGCGATGACGATCGGTAGGCAGTCTGATTATTCATGACAACCCAAAACACCCGCAAAGAGACAGTCCTGGAGAGGCTCCACAAGAAGAGCATCTCTGCCAAGGACATAGCCAACCAGTTCTGGTGCGAGAAGCAGATGGAACTCAACTATGTCTCGCAGGCAACCCCTACTGCAGCAATGAACAGGGGCAGCGCCATACACGCACAGCTTCAGGTACAGGTATACAAGCCGCTCTCCGTAGAGCCTGTGTCATGGCCTGATAGGATGTACAAGCAGGCGTACGAGAACATACTCTCGCTAAACACCCTGGCGCAGGAGAGGATGGCAAGGGAGATAAAGATATACGGCTCTATAAACGGCTACACCGTCGCAGGTCAGATAGACGAGATTAGGATGGCGGATGGAAAGGCTGTGATAGTCGAGACGAAGACCACCACTTCCTCAAAGTTCACCCCAGAGTACACCAGGCCGCACGGTGTGCAGATAATGCTCTACAGGAAGATGCTCCAGGAGCTGGTAGACGGCAGCTACGGATACAGGAATCTAGACGCGCTGTACAGGATGCAGTCAATGAGGCTGTCTGAGGGATTTGCAGCGGGCCTGCGCGAGATAGGCGTCAAGGAGGAGCTGATGACCGTTGGCGCAGTATATACGCGCATGTTCGCGGCTATGGCATCCCTGCCGCAGCTCTCCGACGCACTCGTTCTTCACTACGTCAACAGGAAGAGCGGCGAGGATGCCGGGGACATCACTGTGGATTATGACAGGGAGAAGCTTGGCAAGGACATCACATATGCTCTTGGATACTGGAATGGGGAGCGCGAGGCGAGTCCTGTGGCCGAATCTGACAGATGGAAGTGCAACATATGCAGGTTCTACGGCAAGCAGTGCACTGTATGGTACCAAGGTGCCTGAGTAATGATAGACCCAAAGGATCTTAACAAGCCAAGCCTGCGCAAGGAGTTCGCAAAGAAGCCCGAGGAGTATTACGCCGTGGAGCTGTTCAAGAAGGAGGGCTTCTCAAGGCACACCTGCAAGATCTGCGCCAAGAACTTCTGGGCCACAGAGGAGACGCAGAGCTGCAAGGACAGCAGCCATACTCAGTATTCATTCTTCAGGGAGAAGCCGCGCCCAATACGCTACTGCGACTTCTGGAACGACTTCGCCGGATTCTTCAAGAGGAACGGCCACGAGGAGGTGAAGCGCTATCCTGTTGTGAGCAGGTGGAGGCAGGACCTCTACTTCACCATAGCGAGCATACAGGATTTCCAGAGGATAGAGAACGGCAAGATGGGTTTCGAGTATTCGGCAAACCCCCTCATAGTGCCGCAGGTCTGCCTGAGGTTCAGCGACATACAGAACGTGGGCGTTACCGGCAGGCATTTCACGGGATTTACGATGGGAGGGCAGCAGTCGTTCAACTACCCAAAGGAGGGATACTGGAAGGACAGAACCATAGAGCTTAACTTCGACTACCTGACAAAGGTTCTGGGCGTAAAGAAGAGCGAGCTTATATACGGGGAGGACGTGTGGGCCATGGGCGATTTCTCTGAGTTCGGGCCGTCTCTTGAGAGCTTTGCAATGGGCGCGGAGCTGGTGAACAGCGTATTCACGCAGTTCGAGTTCATGAACGGCAGGGTCAGCGAGCTGCCGGGCAAGGTTGTGGACGTGGGGTGGGGGTTTGAGAGGCTCATGTGGTTCTACTCGGGGTTCGACACTGCATACGAGGCCGTATTCTACTACATACTCAGGAAGATACAGGGCAGAATAGACTTCGAGGTGGACAACAAGCTTTTCAGGAAGTTCAGTGCGCTATCCAGCGAGCTCGACGTCACGGAGAGGGGAGGGAAGACCAAGGAGCATGCGCTGCTAAAGAAGGCCGGCATAACGCAGCAGCAGTACGAGAACGGCATAAGGCCGCTGCAGGCGCTCTATGCGGCTCTTGACCACGCCCGCACTCTGCTCTTCGCCATTACCGACGGCGCGCTTCCGTCAAACATAGGCGGAGGCTACAATCTCAGGATAATACTCAGAAGGTCGCTGAGCTTCATCGAGGAGTACGGATTCAGGTTCGATCTAAACGAACTGGCCGCGCTGCAGGCCGAGGACCTTAAGGGAATATTTCCCGAGCTCTCAGACAATCTTGATCTCTTCGCCAAGGTCGTTGACATAGAGGCGAGGAGATATGCGCGCACCCGCGAGAAC
This sequence comes from Microcaldota archaeon, assembly GCA_027314465.1. Classification (GTDB taxonomy): domain Archaea; phylum Micrarchaeota; class Micrarchaeia; order Micrarchaeales; family CABMGC01; genus JAJZNA01. Next base: position 6,080 of record DAHVAU010000061.1, on the reverse strand, counting down.
GCAGGCAAGGTCATAGATGCCATACTGTCAAAGTCAGAGAAGATTGATGCAAAGCAGCTTAGGACCCTGTATGAGAGCAACGGCATAACCCCTGAGCTGATAGAGGCCGAGGCCTCAAAGAAGAACGTCAGGGTGGAGATGCCGGACAGCTCGTACGAGGACATAATCAAGGGCGATTTCGCATCAAAGGAGAAGGGCAGCAAGCTTGAGGTAGATGTGTCAGGGCTGCAGAAGACCGAGCAGCTCTACTACAAGCTCGCCGAGCAGTCCATATCAAAGGTGCTGCTGGCGCAGAAGAACTACGTGGTGCTGGATGCGACACCATTCTATCCTGAGGGCGGGGGCCAGGAGGCCGATCACGGCACAATTAGCGGCGTGCAGGTTGCGGACGTGCAGAAGATCGGAGAGGTGATAGTTCACGTGATGAAGGATGATGTGTCTGCAAGCAAGGAGTTCATGGATGGGGCAAGCGTCGAGTGCAGGGTGGATGGGGAGAGGAGGCGCAGGCTGATGGTGCACCATACCTCAGTGCATCTTATGAGCGCTGCGGCTAGGAGCGTGCTGGGCAAGCACGCATGGCAGGAGGGAACGCGAAAGTCATACGACAAGGCGCACATAGACATAGCGCACTACGACAAGCTCAGCGGCGAGGATGTGAACAGGCTCGAGGGATTCATAAACAGCAACCTCTTCAACGGCATAAAGGTCACGGTAAAGCACATGGACAGGAAGCAGGCAGAGTCAGAGTACGGCTTCGAGATATACCAGGGGCACGGAGTGCCATCCAAGAGCATACGCATGGTGATAATAGAGTCTAAGGACGGGCGGCTCATAGACGCAGAGGCGTGCGGGGGCCTGCACGTTGCCGGGATGGAGCAGGCCATCGGCACAGTGAAGATAAGAGGCACAGAGAGGATAAGCGACGGCGTGGACAGAATAGAGCTGGTTGCCGGCAGCGCAGCTCTTGACTATTTCAGGAGCACCCTGGGCACCCTATCAGAGGCGGCTTCGAGGCTCAACTGCGACGTATCTGGGGTTAGTGGGAAGATAGAGAAGCTTATGGCCGACAACAGGGCGCTGATCAAGGACTCGGCGCAGGCTGATGGCATCTACCAGGACATAATAGCAAGCGGCGATATGTTCGCAAAGAAGGAGGTAATAATGGAGCTTGGGCTGGGGCGCGAGCATCTCGTGTCACTGGCCACAAAGGCGGCCAGCCGCAACAAAGGCTCGGTTGTGATGCTTACAAATCCTGCCGGAGACGTGGTGTGCATAGCCGGGGACGGATCCGGGGCCAATGCTGTCGAATTCATAAAATCGCACATGGCCAAGAGGAAGTTTCTTGGCGGAGGCACACCGAGATTCGCCCAGGGCAAGATCGCATAGGCGCAGGTCCATGTACAACTGGCTATACACGATAATCATCTACCCGGTGATATTCATCCTCCCGGCCTATGTGGCTAACGGGGCTCCTGTGATATTCGGCAAAGGCTCAAGGCCGCTTACCGGCGCCACATTCAGGGGCAGGCCCCTGCTCGGGCGGCACAAGACGAGAAGGGGGCTTGCCGCAGGCATATGCGCCGGAATCATAGTGGGCTATCTCGAATCGCTGGCGCCAGGGTTCGGATACATGCTGGCAGTGGGCATGACTGAGGCAGTAGGCACCCACTTCGGCGATCTGCTCGGAAGTTTCATGAAGAGGCAGGCGGGCGTGCAGGAAGGGCACCAAGTCCCTGTCCTCGACCAGTACCCGTTCCTTGCATTCGCGCTGATATTCACGCTACCCATATACGCCTACTACCCCGGATCCTTCCCGAGCGTATACGGAATAATCTTCCTGTTCATGCTGACATGGGTGATGCACAGGCTCACGAACCTGGGCGCGCACAGGCTGAAGATAAAGGAAGTGCCATGGTAGTCGGCAGTCGTCAGAGCCCTATCCATATCCACGGCAGCACATTGAGCACTATGACAATGATCACGAACGCCGCAATGTAGTTGACCAGCATCTTGTTTTTTATGCTAGTGTAGAATATCCTCCATCCGTCGAATCCGGGAAGCGGCAGGTAGTTCACTATGGCTACGAAGAGGCTGAGCATGAATGCCAGCGCAAGGAAGCTGTATATGAACGATGCGATGCCGCCCAGAGCTCCGCCTGTAAGCCTGCTGCCCTGGTATATCCCCACGCCTACCTTTCCCGTGCTGTTTGTATGGAGCGTGTACGTGGTATTGTGCGTAACCAGGGATATGGATGAATTGGGCACGTCTGCTTTTGCCGCATTAACGAAGTTTGTCAGGTTGCTGACACTATGGCCATTGAGCATGGTTATGATGTCCCCAGGGGCCAGCACACTGGATGCGGATGAGTTCGGGACCACGTACGCGACGTATATGTAGTTCTGGTGGAAATGTGGCATTACGTAGAAATACATCAGCAGCACCGGCACTACAAGCATGAGTGCCAGCAGCATGTTCGCTGATACTCCTGCGGCAGAGATCCTGTTCTGCGCCTGCCTCTTGAGCTTTGCAACCTTGTCCTCCTCAGGCTCTACGAATGCGCCTATCGGTATTATGCCAGCCATGAGCAGGCCTGAGGACTTTACCTTTATCTTTGATATCCTCGCAAGTATTCCGTGCGAGAACTCGTGGGGTATGATCACTACTGCAAAGGCTAGGATGCCTGCGACCAGAGGGATCGTGAGTCCGGGTATGACTGGGGCGACGCCGGGTATGCTGTTGCTCACTGCGGCGTAGTTTGCGGTGCCAGTGTTTATGAGCCCGATTAGGGCCAGTATGATGCCGTACAGCACGCCGCCCGCGTTTATCGCAAGCAGTGCGATGATGTAGAATACCATCCCTGACACTACGCTAAGGCCGTAGAGCACTGCAGTCTGCGGGGTTAGCTGCGATATGCTTGGGGCAAAGCCTATTCCCTGCAGCCTGGATGTTATGCCTGGGATGTTGAGAAAAGGAAAGGCAAGCAGTGTCTGGGGCACTATGACTATTAGTATGAAGGCTATGGATATCGCCCCGAATACTACGGACTTCTTGCTCAGGTCCTTCTTGAACAGCACAATGGAGAGCAGTCCGAATCCCATTACAAGGCCCCAGTCTGCCATGGCATTCCAGAACTCCGGATGCCTGCGCGATAGCTCGTCCATGCGCTTAAGCCCAAGTCTGCTCCTGGCCATGTACAGCCCAGAGGTCAGTCTTGCGAACCCGTTCCTGCGTATGAGCAGTTCCCCGGATATCACTACTGCCATGAGCGCCAGCACTATCCTGTAGAGAACCGGCACTGCGCTCCAGTAATACAGGCCTGCAATCACAAGCACTGTGACGATGAATACTGCAACAGTGTCAGGCCACTTTATCTTTCTGCCTGCGCTGTCAGCACTCGGGGTCTTTTGCATACATGTTTTATGCAATGCAAGTATAAATAAACCTGAGTGCAATATTTTATCGGCCTGCACCGCCGGGCCGCTTGTGGTCGTATGGATGAATGCGAGATATGCGGCAGGAAGTCCGAGGAGCTGTACCTTGTCGATATAGATGGCACTCAGCTGTCGGTATGCAGGAAGTGCGCATCAGGCAAGGAGATACTGCAGACGTTCGTCAAACCGCAGGAGGAGCGCAAGATGGTGTATACTCGGGCTCCGGATCTGAGCGCAGGAGAGATAGTTGACAATTACGGAAGGGTCATACGCCAGGCAAGGGAGTCGATGGGGCTTCCGGCCAAGGTACTTGCGGAGAGGATAAACGAGAAGGAGAGCACACTGGTAAGGGTGGAGGCCGAGCACGCTCTGCCTGATGACAGGCTCGTGAAGAAGCTCGAGAAGGCACTGGGGATAAGGCTCATCTCCAGGGAGGGCACTGCGCACCAGCATTTCCAGCAGAGCAACCACGGCGATGTGACTCTTGGCGACGCTGCGATAATAAAGAGGCCAAAGGAGGAGGAATGAATTGGCTGTAGAGCTCGGCAAGCTTGTGTCTGAGGTTAAAGAGCAGATAGACTTCAGCGACATCGGCGGCAAGACAATAGCAATAGACGCGTACAACACGATATACCAGTTCCTCTCAATAATAAGGCAGCCTGATGGCACGCCGCTGGTAGACTCAAAGAACAGGGTCACAAGCCATCTATCAGGCCTGCTTTACCGCACTGTGAATCTGCTCGAGTACAGGATCACTCCAGTCTTTGTCTTCGACGGAATGCCGCCGCTGCTCAAGAGGCGCACGCTCGAGGCCAGGGCCAACAGGCGTGAGGAGGCGCACAGGGCATGGGAGGCGGCAAAAGCGGCCGGGCAGATTGAGGAGGCGCGCATGCGCGCAATGGCCAGCACAAGGATAACCAAGGAAGTTGTCGACGGGGCAAAGGCGCTGCTCACTGCAATGGGCATACCTTACATACAGGCCCCAAGCGAGGGCGAGGCGCAGGCCGCAGTGATGGTGAGCAAAGGCCTTGTGTATGCAAGTGCAAGTCAGGACTACGATTCATTCCTCTTCGGGGCGGGGATCGTGATACGCAATCTCACCATAAGCGGAAGGAGGAAGCTGCCAAATAAGAACGTGTACATAGACGTTAAGCCTGAGCGCGTGTCGCTGGATAGGCTGCTGCAGAGCGTCGGGATAAGCCGCAACCAGCTTATACTGCTTGGCATGCTCATGGGAACGGACTTCAACACGGGCATAGATAAGGTCGGGCCCAAGACTGCACTGAAGATAGTCAGGGAGTGCGGGGATCTTGATGGGGTCGTGAAGTATGTAACTGAGAAGTATAACACCCAGTTCGATTCTGACCCCCGCGAGGTTGAGCAGCTGTTCATGAACCCGGAGCACGCCGATATCAGCGCGCAGCAGTTCGAGAGGCTGGTGAATTCGGGGAAGTCCGACAAGGCTGCCATAGTAAGGTTCATGTGCGACGAGCACGATTTCTCGGTGGACAGGGTCACAAAGGTGGCTGACAAGCTCGCTGAGCTTAGAGGAGTGAAGGGCCAGAAGGGAATAAGCGGCTGGATATGAGCTTATGCATCCGCATCCCTGAAACTCCCCGATTTTGCAACGAGTATAAATAGGTTGTGAGGGATACGGTAATGATTGAAATGGTACAAAAAAGGGTAAAGAGAAAGCATAGAAAGGTTGGGAAAGCGTACAGGAAAAGAGCAGCCTCAAAGCTCAAGAAGGCCTCGCGCGCAAAGCTGCACAGGAACAGGAGGCGCTGAACTCATTCAAGGTCCCTGTACATCTTGTCATTGAATTCGTACGCAGTGGAGTCTTCGTCATTGCCAAGGGACAGGCTCCCCAGCAGCTCCTCAAAGCTGCCATAGCCAAGCCGTCCTTTCTCAATGTCGAATGATATTATACTGCCGCCGTACTCTGAGTATACTATGAAATGCCTCTCTCCGCCGCTGACCGCAACGACGACCCTTGACGATACTGCGCCAAGGGCAACAAGCACGCTGCACAGCAGCACAGCCTTGTCGAACAGGTCCCCGGCTCCGTACCTCAGCGTCTGCTCAGGCCTTAGCCAGAACTGTATGGGTATTGAGATATGCATTATCCGTTCTCTCACGTACTCGTACGCCATCACTGCGGCATCTGTGAAATTGTCATCGTAGGAATATGCCGGGAAGTTGCCCCTGAGCTGGTTGGCGAGCAGTATCACTCCCTCATCGCCAGGCGTCACTAGCTTTGGGAGGTCGGCAAGATACAGGCCCTCCTTCTCCTCTATGTGGTCCCTGTACCTCATTATTATCTCAAGGTATATGCTGTTGTAGGCCTTGAGCGAGGCGGTTTCTTCCATACGTTTAGATATCCACTCGGAGAATATATTAGGCTGTATGAACGGGCCGCTAAGCGCTCCGGCGCATTGGGCAATTAGCTGCGAATCTCGTAGTTGACATGGCTATAATTATAAATGAAAAAAGGAGGTACATGTATGGTAGTCATGGCTGATGCCAGGTTCTTCACCGCGCGTGAGCGCCGCACTGTTGATCTATCTGTCATACAGCGTGCTATAGCGTCAAATCCTACGATGAAGCACCCCAGCCTAAGTGAACTAAGAGAGGCGTACGATGAAGGCA
>DAHVAU010000056.1 GCA_027314465.1 Microcaldota archaeon | reverse complement strand
CTGCTCATAGCTGCAAGGAAGTAGAAACGGTGGTTTTGATGCTATGGAAAAACGATATGGTTATTGGAAATGTTGTGAGCGAGCTTCGTTTTGGAGGCCTATCAATTGGCTACAGCACGCTCAAGTGGAAGAGGAGGCATTTCTCCGGATTCATGGTGAATCCTAAAGGCTGGATCAATCCGCATATGGTAATAGTAGGGGAGAGCGGAGGGGGCAAGTCGAATGCATGCAAGTCAATAGTAGACAGATTATGCAAGTCAGGCGCAGCAGTGGCCATACTTGACCCTCATGACGAATACATAGGCATATCGGGCAGCATATCCGCCAAGGTGTACGATGCTGCAAAAAGTGGCATAAATATCCTGGAACGCGACAGCATGTCGGAGAAGGAGAAGGCCAGCGAGGTGACAGGGATGCTGAGGAGGAACTTCAGGCTCGGTGACGTGCAGAGCTACATGCTGTACAGGTGCATAATGTATACATACTCAGTAGTGGAGCAGAGAGGCTCTGTGCCCACCATGCATGACCTTGCCTACAGCATCAGGGTCTTTAGAAGGAACGCAAGGACTGCCTCGGAGAGGAATGTGCTAGAGTCGCTGGACAGGAGGCTCTCGCTCATAGACACAGGCGCATTCGCAAGCAGCACGGCAATTTCGCAGGTCGCATCGCAGAACAGCATCTTCCTGCTCTCAGGCCTGCACACCTCCGAGGCCCAGGCCATATACATGGAGGGTTTCCTAAGGAAGGTCTACACGCACATGCTCTCTTCCGATTCGAAGGGACGCATGCTGTACGTGATCATAGACGAGGCCCAGAAGCTAGGTGACAATCCCGTTGTGGGGCGCATAGCAGCCGAAGGCAGGAAGTATGGAGTTGGATTAATAGCCATATCGCAGAGGGCAAAGCCCGTGGACAAGGACCTTAGGGCAAATGCAGCCATGCTCATCTCATTCGCCGTAAAGGAGCCTGAAGAGCTGAACTATGTTGCCAACTTCATAGCAGGAGGGAACGAGATGGGCAGGTTCATGCAGACAAAGAAGGCGCTGCGCAGCCTTGCGGTTGGCCACGCAGTTGTGGCGTCCGGCGGCAATCCCATCATAGTAAGGTTCCGCAGATACTGCGGCGAATCTGTAGATCCAGAGTTTGCTGCAGTGAGGGCGGCGGCAGGCGGAATACGCAAGGAAGCCCTCGTTGAGGCACTGGGTGGAATGGGCGTGGCGGATGGCGCAGGCACGATCGAGGGACTTATTGGCAGCGGCGCGCTGGGAGCATGTGACGTGGTGGCAGGAAGGTATTCCGGCACATGGTGCATATCGGGAAACAGGAACAGCCCGGAGCATGACGTGTGCGTCGGAATAATAAGCTCGCACCTTGGTTCCGTAGGCATACGCAACAGGATATACAACAGCTCGTACGGGCCTGACATAATAGCCTTCCATATGGGGATGAGGATAGCAGTTGAATACGAGACTGGAAGCAAGGGCGCCGAAGCGACTGCCAGGATGATTGCAGCCAGAGGGCAGCGCTTCGCTGGCACAGCGGTGTTTGTAAATGACGCCCACTACGCAGAATACGCCCAGAGAATAAATAATGTTGCCAGGGTATCGGATCTCGAGAATGTGGACGTAGTTCACATTGCAGGACAGGCTAAGTGAACGATACGCTCTCGCCAACCTTCAGCCCTGTGGAGTTCACGAACCCTGATCTCGCCTCTATCACGGCAGTAGCGAATGTGCCAGGATCGTACACCCTGCAGTCAGACTGTGTGCTGTCGTACCATGAGCATGGAGCAGCATTCGCAATGTACACTACAGTGTTGCCCTCAAGCCATATGATGTCAAGAGGGTAGTAGGTGTCCTTCATCCAGAACGGGAAGTCGCTGCTGTATCCGAACTCAAAGAGCTCGAAGGTTGAGTTCGTTACGGTGTAGTTCATGAGCCCCTGCTGCCATTCTGACTGATTCGTGGCGACCATAGTGAATTCGTATGCCATGCCATTGAATGAGAAACCATGGACTGCGTAGGCATGTGCGTGTGGGGCAGGAAGTGTGGTGTATGCGACTAGTACGATGGCTATTGCCATGCACAGAACCATGACTGCTTTTGCTTTCCCCATGATACATATTTTTGTAGAAATAATTTATATAACTTAGATGAGGATCTGGTATTGGGGATGCGGTAAATGTTGGCAGAAGGCCAGCAGTTGTTTTGGTCTTTTGCTTTTTCCTTTAACCTGCCTTGAGCTGTGCATAGATCTGTGCAGTGTTTATATTCTTTTATTGCAATATGATAATGCCGCAGTGCAACGTAAAGACGCATGGAATCTGATGTCGTGTAGCTGTGGAACATGGGGATCAGGATGATTTCTAAAGAGATAGGAATAGCGGGCCTTGGCAAGATGGGGGCCAACATAGCCTTGCAGATGCTCTCAAAAGGCTATGTGGTAACTGTGCAGAACAGGTCCCGTGGACCTGCGGATGAACTTGCCACTAAGGGAGCCAGGAGCGCTGCGTCTATAGAGGAGCTTATTGCGTCCCTAAAGCATCCTAGGACGGTGTGGTTCATGCTCACTGCAGGAAAACCGACGATTGATGCTGTGAGGGAAGCCGCAGCGTACCTGCAGAGCGGGGACACTGTCATAGACGGATCTAACTCGCACTACAACGAATCGGTAATGCTTAGCAGGGAGCTTGCTGCAAAGGGCATAGCGTACCTGGACGCCGGATGCAGTGGAGGGCCATCTGGCGCGCTCAGCGGCATGTCCATAATGGTCGGCGGCGACAGGAAGGCCTTCGAAGCGCACGAGGGGCTTTTCAGGGATCTGAGCGTGACAGACGGATACTTATACACCGGGAGGAGCGGCTCAGGGCACTTCACCAAGATGGTCCACAATGCCATAGAGTACGGCATGATGGAGTCCATAGGCGAGGGTCTCGAACTCATGGAGGATGGACCGTACAGCGATGTGGACCTTGCCAAGGTGTGCAGGCTGTGGAACAACGGCTCGGTTATACGCGGGTATCTGATAGAGCTTGCAGCCCGTGCGCTTGAGAAAGACCCAAAGCTCAGTTCCGTAGCACCGTACGTGGAGGACAACGGTGAGGGAAGGTGGGCGGTCCAGGCAGCAGTTGAGCACGGCGTGCCGTTCGGGGCAATAAGCAGTTCATTGTATGAGCGCTTCGGCTCAAGGTCAACGAAGAGGTACGGCAAGAGAGTGCTTGCAGCGCTGAGGCATGAGTTCGGGGGCCACGAAGTCAAGAGGGAGTGATCTTACGACATACAACATGGGCATAATAGGCATAGGCCACTGGTTTGAGCGGCTCTATGAAGGAATGCTAAAGTCCGACACCATAAGGCTGAGACATGCTGCCAGCGCAAGCGGCTATGAGAGGAAGAAAGCGCAGCTAGAGAGGATAGGGATAGGCGAGAGGGATTACTTCATGATAAATGGGGGCGAGCCTGTGCCGGATGGCTTCTTCGATGGACTTGACATAGTGCACATATCAGACCCGAATGAATTCCATGCGCAGCAGACATTGCAGTCGCTCTCCAGCGGAAAGGTCACGATAACCGAGAAGACATTCGGAGTGGACAGAAAGGAATTTGAGTCCGTCACGCATTACATAAGAAAGAACAAGCTTGAAAACAGAGCTTATCTGCACCTGCACTACGTTCACAAGCTTCTAACAGTATACCTACCCGGAATGCTCGATGCATTTGTAGGGAGGTATGGCAGGATTGCCGCGAGCTCTGCCACATTCTTCGAGGCTGCGCCGCAGGACCAGGCAAAGAGGAGGCTGTGGCTTTTTGCGCCGGGATCAGGAGGCCTGTTCATGGACTGGATACACCCTTTCGAGGTGTACCATAAGGGCGCCCTGGCAAGTAGCATGGAGATCTCGCATGCTGACAACTACATAATTGACAGGGCTTATGGCACCGGCCATCCGACAGGAGTGTACGCCGAAGTCGCCCTGTCAGGCAGAAACTTCGCTGCAGGTGACGTAGCTCACGTTAGAATAACAAAAGGCATACGGCATGAGTACCAGAAGGAGGCCATGAGATTCATATTCGAGGGGGGGCAGTGC
>DAHVAU010000049.1 GCA_027314465.1 Microcaldota archaeon | reverse complement strand
TCTTCAAGGGCGACGAGATACGGTCAAGGGTGTTCTTCGAAAAGTACGCGCTCAAGGACCTTGATGGAAAGACCGTTGAGACACTGCCGGAGCAGATGTGGTCGCGAGTAGCCCACGAGATGGCCTCGGTTGAGGCGAGCGAGGAAGCGAGGCAGCAGTGGGAGCAGAAGTTCACGTGGCTACTTGGCAACTTCAGGTTCCTGCCAGGAGGCAGGATACTGTTCGGCGCGGGGCAGAAGAGGAAGAGCACTCTGCTAAACTGCTATGTAATACCGATAAAAGAGGACAGCATAGAGGCAATATTCGACTGGTGCAAGGAAGCCGCAAGGACATATAGCTATGGAGGGGGAGTCGGCACTGACATAAGCATCCTAAGGCCGAAGAACTCTCCGGTGAACAACTCTGCAGTGTATTCCACTGGATCGGTATCGTTCATGAACATATTCAGCGAGACCACCCACACCATAGGACAGCACGGCAGGAGGGGGGCGCTGATGATAACAATAAGCGTGGACCACCCAGATGTACCATATTTCATAAAGATAAAAAGGGACATGAAGAACGTAAGGTACGCCAACATAAGTGTGAGGATAACCGACGAATTCATGAATGCGGTGAAGAACGATACTGACTTCACGCTCAGATTCGAGAATCAGAAGACCGGAAGGATAGAGCGCACTATACGCGCAAAGGACCTGTGGAACGAGCTTGTGTCATCGGCAAGGGACTGGGCTGAGCCTGGACTGATATTCTGGGACACTGTGAAGAGATACTCGCCAAGCGAATACAATGGGATGGACGTTATAAGCACTAACCCGTGCTCTGAGCAGCCGCTGCAGCCTTATGGCGCCTGCGATCTGGGCAGCCTAAACCTGTCTGCATTCGTCACAGACCAGTTCACAGACCACGCAAGCCTTGACTGGGAGGCGCTTGAGAAGGCTACGCGCTATGCCGTAAGGTTCCTTGACAACGTTCTGGACTACAACATGGACAAGCACCCTCTATCCAAGCAGACAGATGCAGGGAGGAGCAGCAGGAGAATAGGCGTAGGGATAACAGGCCTTGGCGACATGCTGGTAAAGCTCAAGGTCAAGTATGACAGCGACAAGGCTCTTGCCTTCGTTGACGACCTGTTCAACAGGCTGAAGACCTATGCCTATGATGAAAGCTGCAACACGGCGGCAGAGAAGGGGCCGTTCCCGCTCTTTGACGCGCAGAAGCATCTCTCCATGCCTTTCATAAAGACGCTTTCACCGCAGCTGCAGGAGAAGATAGGCAAGAGCGGCCTTAGGAACGTCGCGATACTCACTGTGCCCCCTACAGGCAGCATATCGGTTCTTGCAGGCACATCGAGCGGCGTAGAGCCGATATTCGCATTCAGCTACACAAGGAGGTCCGAATCGCTGAGTCAGGAGTTCTTCAAGGTATACCACCCGCTGGCTCTGGAGTACATGAGTCTGTTCAACGTGGCCTACGAGTCCGAACTGCCGGAGTTCTTCGTGCCTGCACACAAGATAAAGCCGGAGTTCAGAGTTAAGCTCCAGGGCATAATACAAAGGCACATAGACAGCGCGATATCATCTACTGTGAACCTGCCAGGAGAGACCACTGTAGAGGAGGTAGGCAAGGTCTACTTGCAGGCATGGGAGGCGGGGTGCAAAGGCATAACAGTATACAGGGAGGGTTCAAGGGAGGGCATACTCATAACCGACGAGGAGCAGAACAGGAAGTCCACGCCAAAGCAGCAGGCCACAGAAGTGCTCCCTGCAGCCGTGATAAGCGCCCAGGAATGGAAGAGGGACAGGCTGCTCACTGGGCAGACCATGAAGGTAAAGCTGCCTGAGGGCTCACTGTACGTCACCGCTAACTTCGATGCAATCTCCATAAGGGAAGTATTCATAAACCTCGGTAAGAGCGGCAACGAGGAGAAGAGTTATGTCGAGGCAATAGGCAGGCTGATAAGCAAGTACCTGCAGATAGGAGGAGACGTAAAGGAGGTTGTGGAGAGCCTCAAGGGCATAAAGTCAAGCTCATCGATAGCATGGGACAAGGGCATGAAGTTCTACAGTGTTCCGGATGCCATTGGCAAGTCGCTTGAGGTCTTGGCCGGACTCGTGCAGCCTGCGCAGGCTGCTGCGCTTCTCAAGAACGAACAGGGCATAAGCGCAGCAGGCAAGCAGATGCCTATGGACTCTTCAGTGTACGAAGGCAAGGCAATAAAGCCTGACAGATGCCCGTCGTGCAAGGAGGATACGCTCGTCAGCGAGAACGGCTGCTTCACGTGCATGAGCTGCAGCTACACGAAGTGCGAGTGACGTTCAGCCCTTTGCAAGCTTCTTGGACCTTGGCCTGGGCCTCTTCTCGAGCAGCGAGACGTACTTCTTGAACTCGTCGGGAGAGTCGAAGTTCTTGTAGACGCTGGCGAACCTTATGTATGCCACAGGATCAAGGTGAAGCAGCTCCTTGACCACCATATCCCCTATCCTCATGCTTCGGATCTCCTTTATTCCTTCAGAGCGCAGCCTGACCTCGATCTTGTCGGTTATAGACTCCATGGTCTCCCTGCTTATGTCCCTCTTTTCGCATGCCTTCATTATGCCCCCAAGCACCTTGTTCCTGTCAAATGGCTCGCGCGCTGCGCTCCTTTTTATCACAGTAACCTCGGCCAGATCGATCCTTTCATAGGTAGTGAACCTCCTTGCGCACTTGCTGCACTGCCTGCGCCTGCGGATGCTCTCCCCGCCCATCACCTCCCTTGAGTCCACCACCTCAGTGTCAATGCTCTTGCAGAAAGGGCATCTCATAGTCTCACGCCACCTTCTCGCTTATGGTGCCGTAGACCGTGGACGGGAAGCCGCTGTACGTATCGGTGTAGTTTATTATCAGGGTGCCGCTGTATCCCGTTCCGATGCTGCCGCTAAACGGCGCAGAGTTGGAGTAGCACTGCACGTAGAATGTGTAGTTTGAACCGACTGCCATGTTTACAGAGTTTGACGGAGGGTTTGAGCCCTGCATATATGCAAGCGAGCTGGGGGTGGTGCAGCCTATTGCAGTTATGCGTATGGGATCCTGCGTGGACTGAAGCAGATCTAGCTGCAGCATGCCGTTTGCCGAGATGGTTGCAGACTGGCAGGTAAGCCCCTGTGATAGGATGCACGCCTGCGGAGTCGTAGGCGCTGAGAACAGCAGCCACCCTATCACTGCA
>DAHVAU010000048.1 GCA_027314465.1 Microcaldota archaeon | reverse complement strand
AGCTCAAGTCAGAGAGCCTAGCCTGGGATTCGCTCTTTTTTGACTCTAGCGCCACTATCTCCTTTGTGCTGGCATCAAACGCATCCCTGAGCTCCCTCTGCCTTGCAACAAGTATAGAGTAGCGCAGTGTCCTGAGCCTTGCGCTCATCCTTGAATAGCTCTCAGCCGCTTCCTTGTCCTTCTCCAGCTCGCTAAGTACCCCCTGCCTCTCGCCGAGCATTATGTTTGCCTCTCCGACCTTCTGGTCGACCTTATCCAGCTCCCTCATCGCCTCGTCCTTCTTGCGCTCGAAGTCCCTTATGCCGGCCGCAGTGTCTATGAGCTCCCTTCGGCCCGCCGAATTGAGCTCTGCTATGCTGTTTATGTCGCCCTGGGCTATCGTGGTGGTATCATCCACCCTTACGCCCCCCTTTGAGAGCACCTCGACCACCTCCTTCTTTGTGGTGGCCTTGCCGTTGATCTTGTACGATGCCTTTGAGTCTGACTTTACGGATTTTATCACAGTGATGCTCTGGCCGTCGCCCTCGAACTCCATCTTCACATGCGCAAGCGTGGGTTCGCCGGCCTTCCTCCTGACGTTGCGGTTGATAAGCTCCTCGAGCCTGTCCACCCTAAGTACCCTGAGCGATGGCTCCCCCAGCCCGAACATGATCGAATCGAATATGACGCTCTTTCCGCTGCCATTGGGGCCTACGACGCACGTGAACCCGCGGCTGAAGAGCAGCTCGGCATTCCTGAAGGACTTGAACTTGTCTAGCACCAACGACTTCAAGTATAGCATCTGGTCATTCACCGGTCGCGATAATAATTCCAGCTATTTAATTATTAAAAGCTTTCTTTCCTCCGCTGCCGGCGACGTGCAGAGTAAGGAACGCGTTTACATGGCTTGAGGTGGCAATTCCAAGCAGGCGCCCGCGCCTGACTATGACGCCGATCCTAAACTCCCCCTGCTCTATTGCCCCAAGAGCCTCCACTATGCCGGTGTTCCATTCGATGTTTGGCACGTCCATGGCCATGTCGCCGACCCTGGATGCCTTTGAGAGTGCAGGCTTGTTGAACAGGTTCACCAGCCTGAACTTGCCGTCAGGGGCCTTTGTGAGTATTATGTGCTCCTTCCTCCTGCGCACTACAGCGTATAGGGTGCGCTTTGCGGCCAGGTAGGGAACCAGAGCGAACTGCCTGGTCATGGCGCTTGATATCTTCATTCCGCGCGTCTGCTGCTTTAGGGTGACGTTATCAACCTCGGCCTTCATGCCCTCGTAGAGGAAGAACACCACGACAAGATTCCATAGCAGTACGAGGTACTTGTTCGGGGTGCTGTATAGCCCCGGTATGGCTATTAGCGCTATGGTGCCAAGCACTATAAGGGCCATGCAGTATTTGCTCACAGTGGCAGTCTTTAGGGTCGCCCTGTACAGCCCGATCCTCTTCTGCAGGTAGCTCCTTAGCACCCTGCCCCCGTCCATGGGGAATGCAGGCAGTATGTTGAATATGCCAAGCAGCATGTTGATAAGGAACAGGAACTGCACGATATATGTCAGCAGTCCGGGCGGGGTGAATATGACCATGACCCCGAACACCCCTCCCAGCAGCAGGCTCATTATCGGGCCGGCTATGGCAATGTTGAACTCCACTGATGGATCCGTACTGGGATTGTCCATCATGGACACGCCGCCTATTGGCAGCAGCATTATCCTGCTGACCCTGATGCCATTGCGCATCGCTGTCACAGAATGCGACAGCTCATGGATTAGAACGCAGATGAACAGCAGTATCAGCACAAGGCCCAGAAATGCCGAGAAGTACAGCGCAAGCAGTATTAGCAGTATGAAGAGCCAGTGCAGTTCTATGTCTATGCCAAATATCCTGCCTATCTTCAGTGAGCCCTGCGCCATTCCTCTCAGCATTATGAGGCACGATAAGGTTATTAATGGTACGGCGGAGATTAGCTGTGGGAGGATGTCACGATTATGCAGCCGGTCTCTTTTCTTAACGGCATTCCTGCGCTTATGGTGAGCAGGGAGAGGCTAATTGCCATAGGCGACCTTCACGTTGGCATAGAGGAGAAGTACTCCGGCTCGGGGATAGCGTTCCCAAACGCTGCGAAGAGGACCGGTGCCGAGATCGCCAGCCTCTGCGCGCAGAACAAGGCGGAAGGGCTCGTTCTTCTCGGTGACGTGAAGCATGGGCTTGGAAATGTGACGCACGCCGAATTGGCAGAGCTGCGCGGGTTCTTCCATGAGCTGCGCGATGTGAGGATCATGATAGCCAGGGGCAACCATGATGCGTATCTTGACAGGATGCTGGAGCACATGGGCATCAAAGCAGCTGTTCATAGGGAGATACTGCTCTCTGAGGTGGCCCTCATGCACGGCAACTCCATGCCGTCGGATGAAGCGGTCATGAAAAAGTACATAGTGTGCGGGCATGCGCATATGGCTGCGCAGGTTAACGGCATAGACAGAAAAGCGTGGCTGGTGGCGCCTGTGGGGTCAGGCATGAAGGAGCACTACCAAGGATACAATAAAAAGATACGCCTGGTGGTGGCGCCTGCGTTCAACAGGCTCATAGTCGGCAGCAGGATGGGGCCGCAGACTGAAGGGCACATACCGCTGCTAAACAACAGGCTCTTCGACTTTTCAGGGGCAAAGGCGTACGACCTGTACGGCAGCGAGCTTTCAGGCCCTGCTGGCGCTGTATGACAAGTCTTTAATAATTTGCCAGCACGTAGCTGTACACTGGTGTGATTGGAATGGAACACAAGACCATGCTGCTGGCAGTTGCAGCAGTTATAGTTGTGATTGTGGTAATAGCTGCGGCGTATATGGCGCTTTATGCGGGAAGCGCACTGCAGACTACCACTGCGAGCACCCTCAAAACAAGCGTGCAGAATACGACTTCTCCGGTCACAACCAAGGCCACTACAGTGCCCGTTACAAAGGCAAACGCATCTGGCAGCAGCGCCAATTACACAGTAAGACTGGCCGACAATGCTACTCTAGGCCAGTACCTGGTCAACCAGACAGGATTCACACTATATCTCAACTCCCAGGGTACAGCCAGTGCATGCACAGGCCAGTGCCTGTATTACTGGCATCCGTTCTACACAGCTGATCTGAGAGTGCAGCCGGGACTGAACATCTCCAAGTTCAGCACCATAGACGTGAACGGAACAGAGCAGCTGACGTACTACGGCTATCCCATCTACACATATATCGCAGACAAGGCACCTGGCTGGGTGAGCGGCAGCGGAGTTGCAGGGCTGTGGAACGTAGTGACCTACCCGCACATATCGACATAATAGCGCCTGCCTGGAAGTGCCTGGAAACTGGCAGCGGCAAGGCTAGGAGGAGTTTTTGTGCAGCCTGAAGCAGGCAGCTTCAGACAGGGTTTGGCTTGAAGCGCTGCTTGGCATCGTGAATCTTCTCTGAGACGGCTGCCTTCCACGCGTCGAAGTCTGCAGGGCTGGATGGATATGCATCGTAGTGCGCATTGAGCTCCTTCATCGTCTTTACGCAGTAGAGCAGGTTCTTGAAAGCGTTGACGTTGGTTATGCCAGCCAGGACCTTCTGGAAGGTGGCGGCTATAGTGATATCAGGTATGTTGCCGTCGCTTATGGCAACCGCCTCCTCTTTTGTTAGGAACTTGCTCATGCCGTAGTTTATCAGCTCGTTGTTGAGCGACTGCAGATATATCCTGAACACCTCAAGGCCTGCGGTCTTATTGCCGTAGACCTCGTTGTACCACGTGTTGTACTTCCAGAGGTACTCGATGCTCGTGTCATTGGCTGCTATTGCATCGCCTGCCACAAGCCC
>DAHVAU010000052.1 GCA_027314465.1 Microcaldota archaeon | reverse complement strand
TACATAAGCCTGCCGCAGCAACTTAATATCACTATAACCGGGGGCCAGCAGCTTGCCATACCTGTGCCAGGCAGCTATGCCAATGAGTCTGTATATCTTGAGATGAATAGGACCATCGGCTCTGTACTGTACGTTAAGGAGTCGATGCTTGTTACGCAGAATGGGAGCATATATGGGCCAATGAGCATAGTGCTGCTCAGCTATGACCCATTCCATACATCTACAACATCCATAAAGCCCACAACTGCGCTTACCACTACTGTCAATGCCACCACCACGGCCAATGCCATTACAACCGCTGCACCTGCAACTACTGTCAACACTGCCAGCACAAGCACCCAGACCACCACGGTAAACGTCAGCAATCTGGTAACAACGGCAAACAATTCTGGTTCAGGAGTTGCCACGGGCGGAGCGTAATTGCTATGGAAGAGGGCACCGACGAACTCATAAGGAAGTATGCCATCAAGAACGCAGTGGATTATGGCAAGGCAAGCGAAGGCCCTGTAATGAGCAAGATCATGCAGGCACTGGCCAAGACAAAGCCTGACGTAAAGGCTATTGGCGCATTGGTAAAGAAAACAGTGTCAGAGGTCAATGCCATGGACGCAGAAGCCATTGCGGCTGAATACTCGAAATACGCGGACGAGTTCTCGCAGGCCCAGGCCAGGAAGGCCGAAAGGTCCTCAAAGCATAACTTCTCAATAGAAGGCGCCTCCTCAGGCAGCTTCGTGACCAGGTTCCCTCCAGAGCCCGGAGGCTACATGCACATAGGCCATGCCAAACCCCTGTTTGTTGAGAATGAGCTGCGCGAGCTGTACAACGGAAAGATGTTCCTCTACTTCGATGATACCAACCCTGACAACGAGAGGCAGGAGTTTGTTGACGCATTCAAGAAGGACTTCGAGTGGCTTGGTATAAGATTCGACAAGGAATACTATGCCAGCGACAGTATACAACTGCTTTACGGCCATGCACAATCTGCCATAAAGTACGGCAATGCATACGTGTGCACCTGCAGCTCAGAGGAGATATCCGCTGCAAGGATGGCCTCCAAAGGATGCGGGCATAGAGAGCAGAGCGCGGATAAGAACCTGGAACTGTGGAATGGTATGCTAGCAGGAGGCTTTGCAGATAACGCTGCCATACTAAGGCTGAAGGGGGACATGGCTGCATCAAACACCACCATGCGCGACCCGACCTTGTTCAGGATAAAGCGGTCCAGGCATTACCGGCAGGGGGACAGGTTCACCGTATGGCCCACGTATGACTTCTGCACTCCCATACTTGACTCTATAAACGGCATCACGGATGTGATACGCAGCAAGGAGTATGAGCTGCGTGACGAGCTTTACTTTGCGGTGCTTGATATACTGGGCCTGCGCAGGCCAAGGATAACGAGCCTGTCAAGGCTTGAGATATCTGGAAACCTTACATCAAAGAGGAAGATAAGGAAGCTCATAGCAGACGGGAAGGTGAGCGGGTGGGACGACCCGCGCCTTGTCACAATAAGCGCTCTTAGGCGCAGAGGGGTGCAGCCGCAGGCCATACGCGCTTTCTCACTGAGCTTCGGCATGGGCAAGTCAGAGAGCGTGGTCGGGCTAGACATGCTACTCTCCTACAACAGCAAGCTCGTTGAGCCACTGGCTCAGAGGCTTTTCATGATCGGCGAGATGGTCGGGATGCGTGTTTCAGGAGCGCCTGATGCCGTGAGCCTTCCATCAGGCAAAGGACAGCCCCTGCGAAACTACGCGCTCAATGGAAAGGTATTCATACCTAAGGAATCTGCAGCTGCACTAAAGGCAGGAGACATAATAAGGCTCAGGGACGCGTTCTCGGTCAAGGTGAGCGCCGTAGGGGATCAGCTCGCCGCTCAGAAGACTGATTCAAAGGCGCCGTTGACTGTAAACTGGCTGCCGGACGGCAACTACACGGCATGCAGGGTCGGGATGATAAGCAATCCTGTGTCAGGCGAGGTCTTCAACGACCAGAGCCTCAGGATTATGGAGGGCCATATCGAATCCTGCGCCTCGTCGCTCAGCCATGGCGACATAGTATACTTTGAGAGGGAAGGTCTGTTTCGCCTCGATGACAAGACCTCGATGTACTTCATATCGCTCTAACGCGATACATGGCATGTCTGCCGTGCAAATGTCATCTCAGGCATGCGGCTATCTCAGGCGATATGTCTACTATCTGCGCATCACTGCACGGCACGGTGTTTGTGCCGAACAGGGTAGTAATGTTAGCGTTCTTCAGGCGTTCCTTGGCTCCTCCTGCCATCACCAGATGCACTCCTGCTGCACATACGCTGCGAGCTCCCATACCATATGCGAACCTGGCGGCCAGCTCTATAGTTCCCCCGGTGCTTATTATGTCGTCAAAAATCACCACGTCCTTGCCGCCGAACCCGCTGCCATGGGTTCCAACGATGCTCACCTTCCCTTCACTGTCCCTCTTCTTGTCTATGTTTGCATACTCGCAGCCCAGCAGCTCTGCCGCCTTTCTTGCAAGTTCAAGCCCGCCTGCATCAGGCGCAAGTACGAAAGGGTCCCTAACCATATCCTTTACCTTATTTGCCAGCGCAGCTACGGCATTTACTATTGCCACCTCGCCTTGAAAGTGCCTGAGCGAGTCTTCCTTGTGTGGATTTACCGTAACCAGCTTCTTTATGCCTGCGCAGCGCATCATGTTAAGCACGGTGTGGATACTGACTGCCTCTCCTGGTATGAAGCTCTTATCCTGCCTTGCATATCCCAGGTATGGTACAACTGCAGTGACTTCATACCCTCTATGCCTGAGATGGTCCGAGATCAAGAGAAGCTCGAACAGGTGCCTCTCCTGCGGCTGGTAAGTTGACTGCACTACAACTATGTCTCCGCCTACCTCTTCAGGTACCCGTACTTTTATCTCTCCGTCAGGGAAACTGGTGGTAACCAGCTGTGCACGGGTAGCGCCCAGCAGCTCGGATATTGGGATGTCAAGTCCATTGCTTGCAGAGCCGCCTAGTACGAACATGACTAGAACTTGCCTCAAAATGCTTATTACGCTTGCGGGAGCCGAAGAAACAGCCAAAGGATATTAAAGTTGCCACGGATTATATATCGTGATCTCATGGACCTCAGTTTCTTGAAATGGATAGGGCATGCAAGCTTCCTCTTGAAGCTGAATGGAAAGAACGTATACATAGACCCGTTTGACTTAAGGGGCACCAAGGTGCATGCGGACGTGATACTTATAACCCATCCGCACATGGATCATCTAAGCGAGGCAGACATAAAAGCCATAGCTGACGACAACACCAAGGTATTCGTGCCAAAGGACAGCGTTGGCAAGATACCTGTTGGTGATGTGATTGGAGTTGAGCCAGGCAAGCATTACTCTTACGATGGGATAGAATTCGACACTGTGCCGGCATACAACGTTGTTGAAAACAAGAAGCACTACCATCCAAAGGAGAACGGGTGGGTGGGGTATGTGCTTGACATAAACGGTACAAAGGTGTACCATGCCGGAGATACTGATCTGATAGAAGAGATGTCAAAGATAGTTACTGGCCTTGCGCTTCTTCCGATGGGAGGCACGTACGTGATGGACGTAGATGAGATGATAAAGGCATCTGGAAGGGTAAAAGCTGAGAAGGTGGCCCCTATTCATTACAGGAGGTTACTTGGGAAGGAGGGCTCAGCTGCGGCAGAGAAGAAGTTCCTGGCAAATGTGAAGAACGGCATAATACTGGATGAAGAGCAGCAGCCCAAGTACTCATTCGACCAGTAGCCTGTCAAGCTGCGCAGCTACCTCGAGCAGCTCTCCAGGGCTTAGTTTGAAGACTCTCCTGTCGCATCCGTCGATATTATTTGCTGCGGCAACGAGCCTTTCCTTTCCAACATCGAGGTTGCGGCCCGAGTCCAGTATCGCGTTCTTGACGGTCTTCTTCTTATGCTGCATGATCAGCCCTATAAGCTCCATGCTCCTGGCCGGGACCTTCTTATCAAGCGGCTTCATGTATATTATTGCAGAATCGACTTTGGGTATGGGCCTGAAGTTGCCTCTTGGCACATCCATTATCTTAGTGACGCGGAACATCAGGGCCGTCATGACGCTCAGTCTCGAATAGCTGCGCGTGCCTGGCTTTGCTGTCATATGCCATACGAATTCCTTCTGCAGGCATAGCACCGCTTGCATGTGCCTGTGCGCAAGCCACTCTATTGTCTTGCTGGAGAGATTGTACGGTATATTGGCTATGACTATGTCAGCGTGCTCCAGGTCCAGCTCATCGTCATTCGCATCGAAGAAGTCCTTGTTTATCAGAACCAGGTTATCTGCCATCAGCCCATGCTTGAGTATGGCGTAGAGGTTCCTGTCCTTCTCGAACGCGATGACCTTCTTAGCCACATTGCACAGCTCCTTGGTCAGCGTGCCCGTTCCCGGCCCTATTTCTATCACCACCTTCCCGTCTGCATGGACGGCCTCGGCCTGGGCGAATCTGGGCGTAACAAGAAATACCTGGCCAAGACTCCTCTTTGCAATTATAGTGCCTTCAAACGCCATAAAACCAGACAATGAGTAATTTATTATAACCATATTAATTATACTTACCTTATGGGTCGCGGTATGAGGCTTCAGGCAGCGCTTGATTTCATAAGCACGTACGGCTTCATGATAGCGCTGTTGTCTGTAGCAATAGTGATTCTTGCCGCCATAGCGGTACGTCCTACTGCAGTGCTTCCAAGCCAGTGCAATTCCTTTGGCAACATACATTGCAATTATATCATGTACGATGTGAACTCAGTGAGCTCGTCAAGCACCCTCGCCACGCAGGTAGTGAACTCTGAGAGCACCCCGGTCAATATACTCTCGTTCAACGTTGTCATAAGCGGCGACACCCTCACAGCCACATGCACTCCAACCTATCTAATTCCTGGGGAGAGCACCCTGTGCCTTGCCACAATAAACTCCGCGGCATTGCCCGGCATGCAGCTAAACGGCGACTTCTACATGAACCTGCTACTATGCAATTCAGGAGTGGCAAATCTCGACCAGCTGAACTGCAATTACATACCGATCTCATCAGCAGGCACATTCACTGCGTATGCCACGCCTTCAACACCTCCTACGCCAACAATTCCCACCGTACTGCCAACGTGCAGCGGTGCAGTTGCATATTACACCTCACCGCTTAATTCCTGGCAGCAGGTAAAGGTACCAACCGCATGCGATCATGCCTACATACAGGTGTGGGGTCCAGGCGCCGGCGGCGGCCAAGGCGAAACGTTTGCAGGAGGCAGCGGCGGCCAAGGCGGTTTCGTATCTGGCACAATCGCCGTGACTCCTGGATACAACATACAGCTATGGGTAGGCGGCGCTGGCCCCGGCGGCAGCGGCACCTCAGGCTCCGGCGCCTCTGATTCAGAAGCTACAGATATAAGTGGCACCGTAGTGCTGGTTGCAGGCGGCGGAGGCGGCGGAGGCGCCGGCACAAATGCATACTATGGCGGCCCCGGCGGCTATGGCGGCCCTACCGGAGCCGCAGGCGCCGGAGGCGGCGGAGGAACAAACGGTGCAGGTGGCGGCGGCGGAG
>DAHVAU010000043.1 GCA_027314465.1 Microcaldota archaeon | reverse complement strand
CCACTGCATTGAATCCGCCGCTCTCGTCCATGCTGGACTGCTTCTTGTTATACAGCGCAGTAGGCGACAGTCTTGCCACCGGGAACACGTTGCCCTTGCACAGCTCAACGCTCACTGTGCCGTCTATGGCTTCCTGGCTCTTACTTAGCGCGCTGAATATGAAATCCATTTCCGGGGAGAACCAGAATCCGTTGTATATGAGCTCAGCGAACTTCGGTATCAGCATATCGCGCAGGTGCATGACCTCCTTGTCCATGGCCAGCCCTTCCAGATCCCGGTGTGCAGCCCACAGTATCGTGGCCCCGGGAGTCTCGTACACTCCGCGTGACTTTATGCCTATGTAGCGATTCTCCACCATATCCACCCTTCCCACAGCGTTCCTGCTGCCAATGGCGTTGAGGTACATGAATATGTCCAGCGGCTTTGTGACGGCCACGCGCGAGGCCCTGTTAGTAACCTTCACAGGTACGCCGTTCCTGAACGATATCTCAATGGTCGTTATCGCATTGGGCGCCTTTGACGGAGATGATGTCCGGCTGAATATGCTCTCTGACGCTTTGGCGGCAGGGTCCTCAAGGATTCCGGCTTCATGGCTTATGTGCATCAGGTTCTCATCCTCGCTGTACGGCTTGCCCTTTGTTGCCTTTACAGGTATGCCGTACTTCTCAGCATAAGCAATCATGTCGCTGCGGCCCTTGAACTGCGAGAGGAACCTGGGGTCCTTCCATGGCGCTATGACCTTTATCGATGGATTTAGGGCATAGTAGGTAAGCTCGAAGCGCACCTGGTCGTTGCCCTTACCTGTGGCCCCGTGCGCCACGTACCTTGCATTCTCCTTCTCGGCTATCTCTATCTGCTTCTTTGCGAGCAGAGGGCGCGCCAGTGAGGTGCCCAGAAGGTACCGTCCCTCGTACATGGCATTCCCCATGAGTGCAGGGAATATGAAATCAGTGACAAACTCGGAGCGCATATCCTCCACGTACACCTTTGACGCCCCAGTACTGAGCGCCTTGCGCTTTATGCGGCCGAAGTCCTCCTTCTGGCCTATGTTGCCTACGAAGCATATGACCTCGAAACCGGAGTTGACGAGCCACTTTAGTATCACAGAGGTGTCCAGACCGCCGCTGTAGGCGAGGACAACTTTTTCCTTGACCATTTGCAACTACCCACTATTATTGTCTGACTGCACTTTTTATATGTTGCGAGGGGTGGGCAAGATACGACAGGGTTACATCAGGCCCGCTGTCCCATACCAGGGCAAGCTTCAGGCACCGCAGACTGCCGTCCATCTTGTGGAATTCGCTCATTGGCACCTGCAGCACCCGCTTGTAGTGATTGCCGAGCAGCCCTGCAGTGAACTTGTACCCGTTGATCTCATGGTTTGTGTCGACGGGCATTATCACGGTGGAGCTATCCACCACAAGAACACTTGCAGCATAGCCCTCTGAATGCGGCAGAGTGATTGTCTCGAATCCAAAGCTCTTAGGCAGCGGCATCGCAGGATCGTGGATGAGCATGCGGCTGTTTAGAGGTGACAGGCACGTATCCGCATGCAGGCCGCCCTCGACCTTGACAGTGCTTAGCGTGTAATTGGGGTTGATCGATGCCAGCGTATCCTTAAGCCATGCCGCACCTGCAGCGTTTGACCGGTTGGATAGCCCTACCAGCACATTGCCTGAGAATCGCACGACGTCGCCGAATTCCAAGGTTGCCACGCCTGTGGACTTTGGAGGCAGTATGATGTTCGAGGCCGGCAGATGATCGCGCAGTATGTCGATAGCGTAACCGACCTCCCTTGCCCTCTCAGGTGTTGCAGGCATGGCCACTATCGCATGTATGTCGCCGTACTGATCCCTGAATACACCGGCCATATCCTCTATGAAATGGCTGTCGGCCTCCTTGGTGGCCGGATACATGAACACGCTGATCCCTGCGCGCTGCATTGCAGTTGCATACGCCCTGTGCTGGTGCATCGCCAGATCGTAGTCCGGACTGCCCAGATGCCCCACAGTAGTATGGCCCTTGCCCATGTTCTTGCTGGGCTCTACCATCACCACGCTCTGCACCCTGATCCCGTCCTTTGCTACGCTTATAGCTCCCATTATCATCAATCATATGGTAGCCGGACCTTTTATATAAATGTTACGACGTAGATGATACAAAATAGTGTAATTATGTATCATCTGATACACAACGCTTCACTGCCTGACGTATACCCTGTAACCGTACTCCTTCTTGCCCCTGTATGCTGGACCTATGCTGAAAAGCTCCTCTGGGAGTGAATCGTACTCGGCCTCGTCCATACCCACAGCCTCAAGTATGCCGTGGCCTGTGCCGGCCTTGTTTGTGAAGGCCACTATGGTCGGAGAACCGTACCTGGCCTTTATCTCCGATATGATCATTGACGTGAGTGCGCTGCTTATGCCCCTGCCCCTGAACTCCGGATCCACTACAGATGACCTGAGCTCTACCCATCCGCATCCGGACCACCTGTGCGCTGCGAGGTGCCCCACAACTTTCCCATCAGGGGTCCTTGCCACAAGGCATATTCCGTGCTTTATCCACTCCGCGATCTTTGCAGTATCGATGGTGAGAACTGCGCCGGATCGCTCAGACTCTGCGTTCACAAGCGCCACAATCGCATCCGCATCTGCCATCGTAGCCATTGAAACGCTAAACTCGTCTCTGCCTGACATAAGAACCAAGCTGCAACTGATTATCGCATGTATCAGTATTTAATGTTTCTGTATCATATGATACAATTGATGCCATGACGATATCGGACATTGTAAGAGTGTACCTGAAGAACAAGCCGTACACCGTTGAGGCGCTTGAGGCAGGGATAGTGAATTTCAGCGCCCTTGCCAGGATAGTGCAAAGAGACCTGCGCATAAGGAACTATCATGCGATAAAAGGAGCGCTGCGAAGATACTCGATAGAGCTACGCAGCAGGAGCGTAGGGCTGCAGAGGCATGCCATGTCCATACTCAAGGGCAGCACAGTCACCATCGAGAGCGGCATAAACGTCGTCATATCTGAGAAGGATGTGGACCTTGAGAAGGGGAGCAAGCTGAAGGTAGGCAGCTACTACGTATACCTGGTAACGGACAAGGCGGAGCTCAGGAGGGTCAGGGGCAATGCGATTAAGCTGCGTGAGAACGCATCTGCAGTGGTTATACATTCCGAGGAGAGGCTTGAGTCGTCACCGGGATTCGTTGCCTTCGTAGCCTCGCTTCTTGCAGAGCAGAGGATAAACATAATAGAATTCGTATCGTGCTACACCGATACGCTCATAGTGGTCAGCAAGGCAGATGCGCTTAAGAGCCATGAGCTGCTCATGGGAATGCTGGAGTGATCAGCCCAGCGAGGCTACTATTCCGTCCACTATGCCGCCGACGCCTATGCCTCCAGTAGACCTGACCACGATCCTGTGGCTGAGCACGGGCTTTGCCAGGTACTTTATATCTGCAACGCTGACCTCCTTTCGGCCCTCAATCATGGCCTTTGCCTTCCCGCACAGCATAAACGCTATGTCGGATCTGGGGCTGGCGCCCATTACTACGTGCATCTCGTTGCGCGTGGCATCCACGATCTGCGTTATATACTTTGACACTTCGGGAGGCATAGTCACCGTCTTTATCTGCTTTTGCAGTGCTACTATTTCCTCCTTTGTAAGCACCCTCTTTGTCTCCACAGTCTCCTCGGACTCCTTGAGCCTGAGCATCTGCTCCTCCTCCTCCAGCGATGGATATGACACGTCCACCTTCATCAGGAACCTGTCGGCAAGCACCTTTGGTATCTGCTCTGTGCCCTCTATCCTGAGCGGGTTCTGGGTCGCTATTGCCATGAACGGGGCGTCGAGCTTCATGTCGGTGCCGCCTATGGTTACCTGACGCTCTTCAAGGGCTTCCAGGAATCCGCTCATCGTCTTTGGCGGGGATCTGTTTAGCTCGTCCATGAGAAGTATGTTTGTGAATATGGGGCCCTTCTTCAGCTTTATGTCGCCCTTCTCATCCATGATCACATCGCCGATTATATCGGATATGCGCAGATCCGGCATGCACTGGACTCTCTTGAAATCAGCCTGTATTGTGTCTGCCAGGGCCTTGCTCATGGTCGTCTTTGCAACTCCAGGCACTCCCTCAAGCAGCACGTGCCCGTTTGCAAGCAGGCCTATGAAAAGCAGCTCTATTACCTCATTTTTTCCTGCTATATGCTTTCGCATCTCCTCCTGTACCTTCTGGAAGGCTTCCTGCGGCTCCAAATGCACACCGCAGGAATATTGCAATAAGTGTATTTAAACGTTGGTGCAAGATGAGCCAAGCAGCTTATTATATCAGCCATGGCTAGAGCCAGGTGTAATTACCATGTACTCGGTCAGCGCAAGACGCGATAAGGCACTAATGGCATACGAGCATGAGATAGTCAGTGGCAGGTTCATTGCAGCTGCGCGCATGGCAAGGTCTGAAGAGATGAAAGGCGTACTTGGGCAGTATGAATGCCGGGATCTGGAGCTTAAGGCGGCGGTGGCCGCGTTCGATGACACAAGATTGTGTGACCCGAGTACGGCCATGAGAATAGCCAAGGAGTTCGAGCTGGACAGAAGCAAGCTCACTGAGGCAGCGCGCAGATTCACCGAGATCGCCATGATATCAGTGCCAGCCCTGCGCAGGGGCAGGGGCGCAGTCGCTATGGACAACCAATATGAGAATTATCTAAGGCGCGCCAAGATAGTGGCAACGCATCTTAAGGAGATCGGGCTTACGCAGGATGAGATTGAGGAGGTTGGAAGGAGGGTGAAGGACGTGATACCCATGCGCCTGCGCGCAAGCAGCTCGGGCATATACGGAAAGGATATCGACAGCACGATTGACGTGGTGGATAGCTTTGTATCGCAGGCAATGGACTGCGTATTCATGGTATCTGGACAGCGCAAGAGCGCTGAAGCGCAGTACAGTGAGCGCATGTCCATAGGCTACTACTCAGGAGCGGCGTACATTGCAGAGGCCCTGCTGGAAAGCAGGGAGCTGACTGAGCAGGCAGCCAGGAAGGCCATAGATGACAGCGCCAGACTATCTGTGCGCTACGCCCTGCATATAGCGCAGAGATTTGGCATTGAGGACAAGGTTGAGGAGCTTAAGGAGTCGCTAAGGAGCGGCGCAGGTCAGTGATCCTGCAGCCTGAGACAATGCTCAACCAATAGAAAAGCTTTTTATTAGGCATCAGTCATAATATCCACATAGTGATTTATGATGACAGGTAAGAAAAGGCTCGATGCCAGGAGGGCATCCATGCCTGAAGTGCTGAGCATACTTGAAGAGAGGCAGAAGTCCGGAGATCTGGGATACGAGCAGCAGCTCGTTCTGGAGCATGCCACGAAGTTTGCTAAGATGAAGGAATCGGATGTCAAGAAGATGGTTAAGGAGCTTGGCGAGCTGGGCCTTGAGGAGAGGCTTGCGCTCAAGGTTGTGGAGATCATGCCCACAGAGCCTAATCTAATGAAGCTTATACTGGCCATGGACAAGAATAGGCAGCCTGCTGATGATGAGGCTGTTGGCAAGATGCTTGAAGTAGTGAAGAACTACTCGAAGTAGCTTCTGGATTTTTGGGGGTGTTGTTGGTGCCTGAGATAGTGGAGGAGCAAAGAAGGGAGAACCTTGAAGAGCATGCGTACGTGCTTGACTACCTGCCAACCGGCAGGTCCAGCTCTGCGAGATCCGAGCCTATAGTGCAGCTTCTCGGGGATGAGAAGTTCACGCTACTGGAAGCTGTGCCAAAGGTGCCCGAGGTGCACATAGGCGAGAAGGTCTACATTGGCAAGGGAGAGAGGGACAAGATAGCCATAATAAAAGGGAGGCTGGCATATCAGGACCTCACCGAAGGTGCTAAGAATGAGCTGGTCAGCGCAGTGTCAGGCATAATACGCAGCAACGAACCCAAGTTCGTTGAGATATTCAACAATGCAGGCCCGCTCAACATAAGGATGCACGCACTTGAGCTGCTTCCCGGGGTCGGAAAGAAGCACCTCACAGCGATACTCGATGCGCGCGATGAGAAGAGATTCGGGAGCTTTGATGATATAACAAAGAGGGTGCCGCTGCTGCAGGATCCCGTGAAGCTAATAGCAGAGCGCATAATAGTTGAACTCAAGGGAGAGAGCAGGTTCTATCTTCTCACAAGGCCTCCGCAGAGAGCTGACAGGTACTGAAACTGCACATGTACACGGTACAGCGGGCCTTACTGCCTATGTTGTAGCACGCAGCTTTGCAGTGCGCCGTCAATAGGGCAGGGTCACCAGTATACGCATCCTGCTTCATGGCCCGGGTTATGCGCAGTTTGTCTGTGCCTGGAACGTAAGGAGAGCGCGCGGAGTTCTTAATGGCCCATTCCAATATGCGTTCCTTGGATATATCGGAAACATCGCAGTGCCTGAATACGTCGATTGCTGCCAGATACCTTTTGACCGATAGTTCTGCGAGGCGCGGGCGGCGCATCAGTTCTGCTATTACTTCGGCTTCGTGAAGCCTCGCGAGGCGCCCAATCCTTGCGAGCTGCCTTAGCACCCTGTGATGGTTGAGGCTTGAGAATTGATGATGAGCCTTTATTGACCTGAGAGCTGTTTCCTCGTCGACCCTGTACACTGTCATTATTTCA
>DAHVAU010000037.1 GCA_027314465.1 Microcaldota archaeon | reverse complement strand
CGGAGGGCTTGAAGGCATATACTCAAAGCTAGGCTACACAACCCTCCAGTCGTACAGGCCCCAGATCAGGGAACTGCCAAGGGATGCAAATACCCAAAAGCGCCAGGATGAGGAGCGGTCCGCAGTGGATGCGCTGGCTGTGATAGAGCAAGTCATAAGCAGGATAGATTCGATAAAATTCAGTGAAACCGGATCCGGATTGTCGAGGAGCAGCATGGGATGGAATCCAGCCGGCAGAATCGAGGCCTATGGAATATCGTGCCAGCCTCCGCAGGATTTCTGGTATACAAAAAAGGGCTGGATAGAAGCGGCACGAAGGATCAGAGAGCACAGGCACACCACAGGCACGGCGCCTAGCAGTAGCGAGGTCATGGTGACGCTAGGTCTAGGCGGATTTGTAAAGGCTTATGAGAGATATGGGTACGGATACGACTTTATTATGAATACCGTCAGCCAGCTCACAGTCAAGATTGATGCGTTGATGGATTCACGCAGAGCGCAGCAGCAACCCTGAATACTTAGTACATCTGCCTCAGTTTCTTTATTCTCTCGTCTATTGGAGGATGAGTAGAGAATAAGTTCGATATGGATCTGGAGCTAAGCGGATTTGCGAAGTACATCGATGCAGTCACGTCATTTGCCTTCCTCACAGGAGCCACGTTAGGCTTTGACGTGTAGTTCTTTATCTTCTGCAGCGCGTCGGCAAGAGAACCTGGATTCCTTGTGATCCTGCCGCCGTTTGCGTCGGCCATGTATTCCCTGCGCCTTGATATGGCAAGCCTTATGAGTAGTGCGAACAGGGGCGCGAGTACGCTCATCACAAGCGCGATTATGAGGACTATTGCATTGCCGCCCTGCCGGTTTTCCCCGAAGCCACCGAAGAATACAGACATGCGTATTATGGATGCTATAAGCCCTATAACTCCGGCGAACACTATGGCTATCATCATGAACTGCATGTCGTTGTTGTATATGTGTGACATCTCGTGCGCTATGACCCCTTGCAGCTCTTCGGTGTTCATAATGGACAGCAAGCCTGAAGTCACTGCTATTGAGGCGTGCTTCTTGTTCCTGCCGGTAGCGAATGCGTTTGGACTTGGATCGCTTATTATGTAGACTGAAGGCATTGGTATCTGAGATGCAGCTGCCAGTCCTTCCACTGCGCTGAATAGCGACGGGTACTTCGCTCTGTCTGCAGGCTGTGCTCCGGAGATCTTGAGCACCAGCTTGCTGCCTCCAGCGTAAGCTAAGACTGCATATAACGCGATCAGTATGGCGCCGATGGCCAGGCCGAATATGCCGCCTCCGAAGTACCACACCACGACATATATTATTGCGAAGAACAACAGGCCGAAAAGCATCATCAGTAGCGCTGACTTTATCCGATTTCTGGATATCTCATCGAAGAAACTGGCCATCTAAGACACTGCGTTTACTGCTGCGGCTTCTTCTGTCCCTTAGGACCAGAGGCCTTTGGCGCTGCACCGCCACTTGCATTGCCTGATGCGGGCTGCTGGTTGAGGTCGCTGAAGTCGACTTTTACAGGCTCCTTCTCTCCCTCAGGTGCCTGGAAGAAGTCCTGCCTTGCAAAGTGGAAAGAGCCTGCGAACACGTTGCCAGGGAACTGCTGTATCGCGTTGTTGTAGTCAAGCACGTAGTCGTTATATGAAGTCCTAACGAATGCTATCTTGTCCTCTGTGTCTGTGAGCTGCTGCTGCAGCTGCTGGAAATTGGCCGAAGCCTTCAGGTCAGGATAGTTCTCGGCAACTGCGAATATGCTCTTGAGAGCCTGGCTGAGTTGGTTATTCGCTGAAGCCTTATCCTGCACGGACCCTGACACCAGGGAAGACCTGAGCTGGGTGACCTGCGTGAGCACGCCCCTCTCGTAAGCGGCATAGCCCTTCACTGCGCTGATCAGGTTCGGTATCAGATCGTATCTCCTCTTAAGCTGCACATCTATCTGTGCCCATGCATCCTGTACCCGGTTCCTTTTCTGTATGAAGCCATTGTACATTGCAATGACGGCTATGGCTATTACGACAAGCACTGCGATTATGGCTAGACCAATATCGAGCATTAGTGACATGGATTTACCTTGATCATATATCGCTGGGAAGATTTAAATAATGCTTCAGGACCCCCAGAGTTCAAGCATCCTTCTCGCCTCGGTGACAGGGTCCCTGGCTGCAAGCACTCCGGAGATGGAGGCGAATCCTAGCGGCCCTGACTTCTTCACCTGCAGAAGATTCTGCAATGTTATGCCGCCTATTGCATATACTGGAATGGATACGCTTGCTGCTATCCTGCGCAGCCCTTCGGTACCTATCAATGCGCTGTCAGGCTTAGTTGCAGTCTTGAACACCCCTCCGGCGCCAAGATAGCTTGCTCCGTCAAGTTCGGCCTTCCTCGCCTGCTCTACAGTCTTTACCGATACCCCGATGATGCCGGCGAACTGCTTCTTTGCATGGGTAATTGGCAGGTCATCCTGTCCCAGATGCACCCCGTCGGCGCCAATGGCTGCGGCGATGTCGACTCTGTCGTCGACCACGAAAACGGCACCGTAGCCCTTGCACAGTTCCTTCACTTCTGCCGCATCCCTTATCATCTGCCTTGCAGGCTTCTCCTTACCGTCAGCGGATTTGCCCCTGTACTGTATCACCTCTGCACCTGCTTCGAGGAATATCTTTGCGCTCTGTGCATGGGTATGCCCGAACTGGTCAGAGGTGATTCCGTAAAGGCCGCCCGGCATTGTCTTTACGGCATGCATCATCGACTTGAGGCTCTCTATATGTATCTTTCCTACACCCCTGCCTGCCGTAGAAGGCGCAGATTTCATTATCTCCATCACAAACAGCACTACATATATCAGATTAAATTTTATTAATATGCAATAGGTTCGTCATTTTCTGTAAAAATGCTCGTATCCCCTTTTCGATATGGGCCTGCACTTTCCATCCTTGACCAGTACGTTGCGCTTACCGTATACACGCCCTATGACGCTAATGCTAATCCCTCGTAGCGCTGCGTCGCTGATGAGCTTGGCGGCCCTTGGAGCAGGCACGGTGAACATGAGGCAGTACTCGCCGCCGAAATTCAGGCAGAGGTCCTCGATTGCGATGCCCATTGACTGGGATACGCGTGCCGCAAGCGGGTCTGCGGGTATGCTATCATGGAATATCTCAAAGCCCTTGCCGGTAGAGGCATTGATCTGCTCTATCGCAGAGTATACGCCGTCGGACAGGTCCATGGCCGCAGCAATGCCGTTGGCAGACAGGAATCTGCCCTCCTTGAGATGCGGCTCTATATCCAGGAGTATTCGTGCGCCGCCGCTGCGCCCGGTCTTCCACATTTGATATCCGGCGGCATTCCTACCAAGCATCCCGGTAACGCACAGCATCTCCCCGGTCCTTACTTTTGTGCGCAGCATCATGCGCTCCCTATCCACGTCGCCTATGGCTATGCCAGTCATTACCATCTCTGTGCCTTGCTTGAGATCGCCCCCGATAAGCCTGACCCCGTATCTGTCAAGGCATCGCTTTATGCCCCTCTGCACGCCTTCAAGATACCTTGATTCCGTCTTGCGCGGCAGCACCAGGGCTTCCATGAAATACCTTGGCGTGCCGCCCATGGCAGCTATATCGCTCAGGTTCACTGCAGCAAAGAAGTACCCAACATTCTCTGCACGCGCCCCTTTGGGCACATGAGTATGCTCCGCTATGGAGTCGGTGGTTATAAGCATGTACTTGCTGCCAAAAGGTATGAAGGAGCAGTCGCTGTCAGGCCAGCCATATCCGTACACTGACCTTATCCTGCCTATGGCAGCGCGCTCGCCCAGGCGATCCAGTCGCATAAGATACACATCTGGATTGGCTCAGCTATGTTTTATATTATATGCGTGATATGATATTCCGCTGGTACGCTCCTGTAGCTCAGTAGTAGAGCGCGTCCTTGGTAAGGACGAGGCCGCGAGTGCAATCCTCGCCGGGAGCTTAAATCCGATAGCTTGATCCTGTGAAATCTTACGAATATGTGCTCATAGACTGGAACGGCACTGTAGTAGAAACCTCTCCCTATGGCTAACAGCATATAATAAGACGTTTGCAGGGTTCGGGCTCCATCCCACGGATACTGAGATAATAGAAATGCCTATGGCAGCTGGGAAGGCCCTGGAAGCCGGATATAGAGGGCAGCGAATAGTACATGATAAGCGATCTGAAGGAGCTGGAATGGATAATAAAGTAACAGGGCGTGTGGTGTGGCTAGGATTATGCGCTTATGCCGCAGAGTCAAGGCTCGTCTCCGTGTCCCCTCTAGGCTGGAATGGCGAAATGTTAAGCCCCCCATCCATTGTGTCAGGACCATCCTTCCTCATCTCCGATGCGAACTTACGCTCGTCGGGCTTCGTCTTGATTATTCCGAACCAGTACTGCAGCTTTGCCGCGTCGTACTTGAATCCCTGGCTCTCGAGCTTCTCGACCCCTGCCATTATAACTGACAGATCGATAGAAGCACTGGCAAGATCCCTCAGGTTGAGTGAAGAAACGATCACTGTTGCGAGCATGTAAGCCTCCGAATCTATGCCGCTCATGCCAAGATAGGACTTTATGAAGTTTGCAACTTCGGACAGGTCTATGTACCTCTCCACCTCGTTTGGAGTCAGGTTGAAGATGCGTATGGCGTCTGCAACGTGCTTTGCGTCGCCGTTGTCCATCCACTCCCTCACCTGGCTAGTGATTATCGGCATGTACACCCCATTTCTGATGTAATGGTTCTTAGGATTCATTATGTCTATATGAAGCGCGTACAGCTCGTCTGCCTGCTGCAGCGAACGCATTGCAGCATATACGCTGCCGCCGTGCAGCAGCCTTGTAAACCGAGTTGCAGGGTCCTCCCTCTCAACCTCTGCAAATGGGCTGGCCTTTACTGGGGCACCTCTCAGGGTTCTGATATCCAATATACCACCGTGAATTCCAAGACACGCTCTCCTCCACAGAAAGCAGGTACTTCGATACCTATATTGCATGCCGTATTATATATACATTTCGGATTGCAGTGGTTTCCCGCGCATTTTCCCACAATGCATGATGGATGGCAAGCGAGAGCCAATAAAAAACTTGCTGTGCGATATATAAAGCATGAAGAAGGGTTCCAGCGAACTGGGCAGGAGCGGCACGGCAATAGTAGTGGCAGTGATAGTATCTGTGGTAGTGTTCGGAATTGCATACCTCTACATCAACCTTGCGCTAATACTGCAGCATGCAGTGCTCTATGCACCGCAGCCCCCGCAGCCAAACTCCACAGTAGTGGTTGCAGCAGATCTGCAGCTGGAACTCAACAGCTCGCTGCATTACGGATTTGCCCTTAACGCAAGCGCCTTCGCATCGTACAACGCGTCCGGGTGCTCATTGCAGCTTGTAAGCGGATGCAATAACAATGTGCCTTCGCAGTTCGTGTGCGTGAATTCCGCTTACGCAGGAGAGGTAGCAGGGCAGTATGCCAATATCTACCGGCAGCCCAGGGTATGCGCAGCGTATTTTATGGAAGGAACGCTTGGCTGCGCGGTCTCGAGCGGCTACTGTGTTGTCACAAAGGCAACAACTGCGCCTGGCACCACCTGAACACCGTACCAGGTCTCCAGTGCACCCTATAGTTCATACCAGGTACTCGTACAGGGGATCGTCTAAGGTTATTAGCTTATAATGTAGTTCCAGCCCGGCCATCCTCTCCAGAAGGTGCGCCAGGTCTTCCTTCTTGGCCAGCTCTATCCCGACTAGCGCAGGGCCTGTTTCCTTTGAGTTCTTCTTCATGTACTCGAAGCGCACTATGTCGTCAGTAGGGCCCAGGGCCTTATCAAGGAACTTCCTAAGCTGCCCGGGCTTTTGCGAGAACTCTATGAGAAAATAGTGCTTTAGTCCCCTATATACAAGGCTCCTCTCCATTATCTCGGGATAGCGCAGTATGTCATTATTGCCGCCACTGACTATGCATACGACGCTCTTCCCCCTGATACGCTTTTCTAGCATGCCAAGAGCTGCTATGGATAAGGCCCCTGCAGGCTCAGCGACTATCCCCTCATTCTGGTAGAGCTCTATCATTGTAGTGCATACCCTGCCTTCGGGCACAAGCACCATGTCGTCAACAAGCCTCTTCACCACCTTGAATGTGTTGCTGCCTGCGCGCTTCACTGCTGCGCCATCTATGAACGTGTCTATCTTGCCTAGCATGATCGGCCTTCCCTGCCTGATAGATTCATACATGCTCGGCGATCCCTGAGGCTCGGCGCCAATAACCTTTGCATGGGCAGCCTTTCCATTGAAGTACGTTGAGACTCCTGATATGAGACCTCCACCGCCAACAGGGCATATTACGTAATCCAGCTTGTCCCCCATCTGGTCGTAAATCTCCTTCCCCACAGTCCCCTGACCGGACATCACCTTGTAATCATCGAAAGGATGGACGAATGCGGAGCCCTTCTTCCTGCAGTACTCCTCTGCGGCCTTCGATGCATCGTCGTAACTTGATCCGACGAGCTTTATCTCTATGTGCGACCCGCCGAAGGCGCGCACCCGCGATATCTTCTGCAGCGGGGTTGTGGCAGGCATGAATATTGAGGCTTTTATCTTTAGCAGCGAAGCGCTGAGAGCGACCCCCTGGGCATGGTTGCCTGCGCTTGCGCACACCACGCCCCTGTTCCTCTGTGCCTGGGTAAGAGAGCCCATAAGGTTGTACGCGCCGCGTATCTTGTACGAGCGCACCTCCTGCATATCCTCACGCTTCAGGTATACCTCGGCGCCGTACTCTGAAGAAAGCCTCCTGGATACTGCAAGTGGGGTGGGCAGTACTATCCCTTCAAGGCGCTTGGCGGCCTCTTCTATGCTGCCAACGCTTATCCCGTCCATCGTATCACTCCAGCGAGGCTATGCATGCTATCTCGACCTTTGCGTTCTTCGGTAGCCTGGCAACCCCTACGACAAAGCGCGCTGGGAATGCGGCGCCATTGAAGTATCTGCAGTACACGTCATTGAACTCCGGGTAATCGTCCATGTCGGCAAGAAATACGTCCATGCGCTCGGCCTTTGACAGATCAGTGCCAGCAGCAAAAAGAAGTGCTATTATATTTTCCATGGCCCTGGCAGTCTGTGCAGCTATTCCCGTACTTGCGAGTTCTGCGGTGCGCGGGTCAACGCCTATCTGTCCTGAGCAGAATACGAGACCCCCAGATAGCACTGCCTGCGAATACGGACCTATGGGCCTGGGCGCCTTGTCAGTGGTTATTGCCTTCATCAGATACACGCTAGTGGGGACTTACTCTCCCTGAGAATCCTATTAATGCTTACGGCGCAGCGGCTATGGACTCCAAGAGCATGCGCTTGGCCTTGTCAATGCCTATGGCGACTATGAGCTTGCCCATCCTGGGACCCTTTTCCTTTCCTATTAGCGCCGTGTAAAGAGAGGCGAATAGGTCATCTGACTTCACTGCGCTCTGCTTCGCAACATCGTACACGAGGTTGTGCACCTCTATCTCGCTCATTGCGCTGGCAAGCCTCTGTGCCACCATTCCGACGGCATCGGCGTGCGAAGTAACCTTCCCCTGCCTCACTGTGAAATCGTACCTTTCAGGGGCATAGCCTTTGGACAGCCACTTCTCTATGTATGGAGAGAGATACCTTACCCCCGTGGCATCGCCCAGCATTTCAGCCACCCTGTTCCAGTCGCGGTATATCTGGTAGTTGAGTAGCATGTCCACGAACGAGGCCTTCCACGGCAGCTTGCCTATCGCTATGGAGAACGCCATCATCTTCTTCTCGTCAGCCCTGTTCACTGCCTTGTCCAGCGAGCTGATGCGCTCGGCCTCATTATACAGGAGTATGAGCTTGTCCCCAGTAGGGTCTATGTCCTTGTTCTGCTCCAAGTTAGGAACTATTAGCGCATACTTGAGTATCTCGGGAGGGACCAGTTCGGTGAGCTCTATTGCAGTTGTGCCTATTCCCTTTGATTTGGAGTACTTCTTCCCGTGTATGAGCACGAATCCGTACTTGAACAGTATAGGCGCATGCGCCTTGAATATCTCCTCGTGTATGGCAACTGCGGTGGTTGCGCTGCCGCCCTTTGTCATGTGATCCATGCCGCTGCCCTCTGCGCTGGACCCGAATATCGCCTGCCAGGTAGGCCAGTGGAGCCTCCACTGCAGCTTGTATGCATGCTCTGAGAGCTTTGCGCTTCCAGCGTATCCGCATCCCTTAGTGTACTCAACATCCCTGTCGCATGCATACTCGTACGAGTCCGAAGTGTGTGACAGGACCCTGGTAGTAGCTATCTTCCCGCACTTCTTGCATATGGGCATTATTGGACTCCATGATACCAGATCTTCAAGCTTCTTCATTGATGTGCGCGCGACAACCTCCTTGACAAGCTCCTCCTGGCGCAGGAACATCTCTGCGTACTTGTCTACCCTTCCGCTCCCGTACAGTTCATCTGCAGTTACGACGCTTACATCAAGGGAAAGGCGCCTCATTATCATCATTGCCTGGTCTAGATAATGCATGCCAAACGACTTGTGGCAGCCCTCAGGGTCGCGGGTATGGGACAGTGGCTTGCCCAGATCAGTAGAGAGCACGGTCTCATGCTTCTTCATCTCGTAGGGAATGCTGTCAAACGCGTCAAGTATGTCTCCGACAAAATGCAGCTCTACCCTCTTCCCCCTTGACTCTAGCACCTGCCTGAGCACTGCAGGATAGAGGAACTCGCACACAGTGCCCAGATGCGCAGGACCGCTGGTTGTCATTCCCCCGGTTATCACAAACCCGTCGCTCTTCCCAGCGACTATCCTATCGGCAAGTATGTCCAACCAGTGCTTGTCCTGCAGTTCCTCCCTGGAATGCTTCTCCATAGTATCA
>DAHVAU010000036.1 GCA_027314465.1 Microcaldota archaeon | reverse complement strand
GCGCCCCAGTTTTCCATTGCGCCGGCGGCAAAGTCAGGTATGGCTATGAAGTCGGCCTTTGGCAGAGGGTAGTCTATGCCGAAGTACTTCTCGAAGAATTTTATGAAGTCTATGGCATACTTCATCGGAAGCCTTGCCAGCGCCCTGTTGCCAGGGGTCGTTATCACCCTTACCTTTACCCTCCCGGCATTGCCATGCACATAATCGTAATTGCCAACCCCGAGATATAGCAGGTAGCTCGACATTACCGGAGTGGCCTGGAACTGCACCTTCTTTAGGCCCTTGCCGGCTTTGGCGGAGCTGGATATGGGCATGTTTGATATGCAGTCAAGGTCCCTATCCACTGTAAGGGACACGTCGAATACCGCCTTGAACTCAGGCTCGTCGAAGCATGGGAAGGCGTTTCTTGCGTTCGCGGCCTCGAACTGCGAGCTGAGTATGTACTTTGCCTTGCCCTTTGACCTGTACATGCTCCTGTAGAACCCGTACATCTGGTCGTTGTGGATTCCGCTGAACTCTATACGTATGTCAGCTTCGCCTGACACAGGCTTTGCCAGGGACAGCACGATCCTCTCCAGGTCATAGTCATAGCTTACCTTGGCCTTCTGGTCCAGATCGCCGCAGGATACTCGCGCGCTATTTATCACCAGCTCCTTTGCATTGAGCGCTATCTTATCAGTGCTTTTTCCTATGGAGACGTGTATGGTCTCGCTGGCGGAGTACTTGAACGTCTTTAGGTTAGGCGTAAAGTCTATTGCGTATCTTGACGGCCTTACGTTGCCGCCAAGGGTCTGATGGCCCTTCTGCTTCCCTGTGCTGTCTGCCTTTTGTGCCATCAACTCCCCATGCCCTTTATGAACTCTATTATCTCTTCTTCGTGACCTGCAGGGCTTACCTTTGGATATACCTTCACGATCCTCCCTTTGGCGTCTATTATGTAGGTCTTCCTCAGCGTACCCATGCCGAAGATGCCCCTGCTTCCGTACGCGCCGTACTTCTTTATGACGCTATGACCCGGATCCGAGAGCAGCAGGAACTTCAGGCCGTACTTGGAAGTGAACTTGCAGTGCGAGTTGTAGTCATCGCTGCTTACTCCCACAACCTGAACCCCAAGCTTCTTGAGATCGCTGATCCTAGAGTTGAACCCCTTTGCCTCTATTGTGCACCCCGGAGTGCCGTCCCTGGGATAGAAGTAGAGCACGAGGTAACTGCCAGCGAACTCCTTGAGATTATGCCTCTTACCGTCAGATCCGTCCAGGGAGAAATCCGGTGCCTTTGAGCCTGACACTATCAATAAACCAACTCCAGTAGAATATAGTAAATCTTAAGGTAATATAAATGTTCCAAACCATAGGTTGTTGCAAAGGTCCAGCGGTGTTCTAGTGACTTCGGTATTCAAGCGTCTATTTGGTGGCGGTAAGCCTACTGCCAGGGTAAAGGTCACCAGCATAAATCTCAAGTTCATGGGCAACGCCCACGGAATCGACGGCATGGACGTGACAACACCGCAGTTCGATGTGGTCATACCGTTCCAGAACAAGATGGGCAGCGGACTGCTTCCGGACAACCTGAAAGGGCCGCCGGTCAGAATAACCAAGATCACGGTTGCCGAGCCGTTTGCCCTGATGAATGTCTCTCCGGCCCTCCCGGCAGAGGTGCCTTACATGGGCAAGGTCACCTTCACGATAAATATACGCGCGCCGCAGGTGACATACGAGGGGCCGCTGTCGATAAACTTCGGCAATGACGCCACCGAGGGCATAACCATAAACATAAAGAGGGTGATGCTGCACTACAAAGGCAGGGACGTGGAGCTTGATGAGTCATCCATAGGCGCAAGCATGCAGAAGTCGCAGCTATTCAAGGAGAGCGTGCAGCTATACAAGGTAGTGTCATTCGGGGACAGTGTGGCGAGCGTGCAGGTCAGTAGGCCGTTCGAGCTGGTGAGCACCGACCCAAAGCTGCCGATCAAGGCGGATAAGAAGGACAGCTACATACTGGGCATGTACATGAAGTGCCCTGACTTCAGCTATGCGGGAGACCTGGATATAACCATATCGTGATGTTATGCACTATGTCGTATCTGTACCAGTAAACGAGAACCTTGCATCGTTCATAGGCAAGAAGGGTTCTGACGAAGGCCTTGCATTCTACAACAGGAAGACCGGCGATGATGTAATTGTGGCAATCATGCCCGCGGGCAGGGAGGGGGTGGTCTACCACAGCCTCGCAGAGTCGATGCTAATCGCCGGGCAGATAGTGATATCCACTGAGAGCGTGGATAAGCTGCTAGGGGAAGTCATCGTAGCTGCCGGGCTGCTGGGCAAGCACGCCATAATAACAAACGACAACGACGTTGCCGGGATGGTCGGGGGGCTCCTCAAGGACTACGAAGTGTGCGGCAAGGACGAGCTGCTATCAAAGATAACATCCCACAAGGAGCAGCATGAGGGCGAGGTGCGCATAGACATAGACAAGGCGTTCCCAGTCAAGGGCATAGGCACAGTGCTGCTTGGAGTAGTGACTCGCGGCACGCTCAGGGTCCACGACTCGCTGTACCACAGCTCAGGCAGGCAGGTCATGATAAAGTCCATACAGAGCCAGGACGTAGATGTGCAGGAGGCGGGATACGGGTGCAGGGTGGGCCTTGGCGTCAAGGGGCTTGAGCACGATGAAGTTGACAAGGGCGACCTGCTTATGCAGTCACAGTTCCAGAGGGTGAAGTCGGTAAGCGCCGCGATCAGCGTAAGCCCATTCTCAAAGGAGAAGGTCTCGCAGGATTCGAGGTACACGCTAGTGTCGAACTTCTCACGCAGCGTGTGCAAGGTCGAGGCAGTCGACGGGAACAATGTGAAGCTATCGCTTGAGAGGCCGCTTGCTGTGATCAAGGGCGACACATTTCTGCTACTGTGCGAGAGCAGCCCGAAGATCTTCGCCGCCGGAGTTGTCATATGGATCTAGCTGTATCCCACAGCCTCCAGAACTGCTTCTCCAGCCTGCGTATCTCCTCGTGCGAGTACGTCACGCTGAGGTGCTCAATGTTCCTGTGCATGCCGCTGTAGGTAAGGTTCGCAGATCCAGTTGCTGCAGCGCACTGCGCTATGTACATCTTGGCATGAACAAATGCCCTGGGCACCCTAAGGGAGATGGCACTGCGTACCCTCCAGTGCTTTGCAGTGCCGATGATCAGCGGCACCGCCACTATGAGCAGATAATATCCCCCGATCCCCAGCAGCACAAAGGCATACAGGAGCAGTGTTGATAGCAGTGTGTATGCAGCTATCCACAGCCTTGATCCGCCTTTCCCAAGTATCTTGAGCGCCTGCGCATCTGCTGACGAGGTTATCACATAGGTTTTCCCGCGTGGGGCTCTGGCTGCAAGCCTTTTGGCATAATATGCGTCTATGTACGGGGATACGACAAGCATCCTGCCCCTGGAGCCTATCATTGCGTCGATGTGCCTGCAGCTCTCCCTGCCGTCGTAATAGAGGTTGGGCCTTGAGCGCGAGATGCCAAAGGGCATGATGGTATGTGGAATGCCTGCAAATAAAAGGCTAAGCAGGCGATAGGTGTTTTTATTACTTTCCTGGGACATAATCTTTAGAACTGCATGAAGAATGACGCTCTTGTG
This sequence comes from Microcaldota archaeon, assembly GCA_027314465.1. GTDB lineage: Archaea > Micrarchaeota > Micrarchaeia > Micrarchaeales > CABMGC01 > JAJZNA01. The sequence continues at coordinate 6,991 of DAHVAU010000036.1, read as the reverse complement.
TTCGCCATAGCGGCGATAGCGCTGCTGGTCCTAGGCTCGCTGCTGGCCATGTCCATACTTTCGCAGAGGCCTTCTTTTGTAGGGAACCTGTCGTACATAACCGTCTCGGCTTCAGGAACCTCTTACGCCACCGCGCAGAACGCCACGATCTACGTGTCGATGAACGGCACCGGAGCAAGCGGCGCAGAGGCAACAGCCAACCTCTCCGTTGTGCTTGAAGACTTCAACAGCACTGTGCTCAAGTACATAGGAGGCAACAGGAGCCTGATAACCACGCAGTCATACACACTGTACAGGGCGTACAATAGTACCAATTACACAGCTGCGGAGACGGTGGCAGTCACTGTACCTCACATCGGCAATGTCGCAGCGCTGCTCGGTGCGCTGTCCCATGTGCGCAGCGCATACATAGGAGGAGTCAGCGCCATGCTGTCCCCGCAGCTGGCAGACCAGCTTACTAATAACGCCCTTTCCATTGCGCTGCAGAACGCGACATCGCAGGCGCAGATTCTGGCAGGCGCCATGCCAGTTACTGTCATGAACATAACGGTGTCTGGGCCATACGTATTTCCGATAGTAGGATACAGCACTGCAGGATCAGGCGCAGCGTCCGGGCGCAGCCCCATATTCTACAGTGCAAGGCAGGGAGTGACGCAGCGCGTAACAGTGCTCTATTCTTACAGCAGGTAGGCTTGCAGGTTATCGGCCAAGCCTGCGCATGTAAGCCCTAAGCCCGGTCATCCTCCTTGTGAGAGCGGCTTCGTCTTTGTCCTTGGCCATGCGGGCCCATTCCATGGACTTGCGCACGAACATGCCCTCGGCTTTTGCCGCAGTTGGCACGTTGGCCTGCAGATACGAATAGAGCTCAGGGCTCGAGTCCACTATGCTGTTCACAAAGGACCTGAGGAACATGAAGCTGGTGCTGCTTGTACCCGTGAGCCTGTGCATGCCCAGCTCTTTCCACGTGTCCGCAGTCACGAACCCGACAAAATGTGTCAGCGACAGCACGCGTCCGATTATGGCATCGTGCTTTTTTGGCGTCATGACCACAACATTGAACCCGCTTGCGCGCAGGTATGCGCCGAGCTGAGAAGCAAACCTTCGCTCCGCGCCGTTGGTCGGGGTGAGCACGAAATTCTGGCCTTCGGGCTTTGCCAGAGGGCCGAACATTGGGTGCGTACCGAGTATGGTGGCTCTACGCATGTGCCTGTGCATCACGCCAACGGGCATGACCTTCACAGAGGTTATGTCCATGACCCTCTGCCCCTTGGATGCATATTTCCCAATCTCACCCACAACCCTGGCGAAGTTCTGCACTGTGACGGATATGATCACTAGCTCTGCGCCGCGCATGGCCTCCCTGGAATTCCTTGCGCACCTGACTCCCAGGCGCCTTGCAGCCCTTTGGCATCTCGAAGCATTCCTTGCGGATATCGTGACCTGGGCGCCGCGCGCCTTGAAGTATCCTGCAAACCACTGGCCCATCTGCCCGGAGCCGCCTATTATTGCCACGCGGCCTGGCTTAAACATGCTTCTCGAACCTCGCGCTCTTGTATGAGCCGAGTATCTTGACAAGATCTGCGGCGTTATTCAGCTTCTTTACCGCGCTGCTCACGTTCTTGTCAAGTATGCTCCCCTTGCAGTCGACATAGAAGTGGTACTCCCACGGCATGCCTGAGATGGGCCTTGACTCTATGTACAGCAGGTTCACCCCGCTGGACGCAAAGCAGTTCAGCGCGTGGAACAGGGCCCCAGGCTTGTCCTTGCCGTTGAATGCTATTGAAGTCTTATTCCATGACGAAGGAGAAGTCCTGTTATACCTTGCAATGATTATGAACCTTGTGTAATTGTGGTGGTTCGACTGGATGCCGCTGGCAAGCACCTTCATCTTGTATATCTCGGCTGCCCTCTTGCTTGCTATTGCCGCAGCATGCGCTATGGGCTTTGTGCTCAGCATCCTCACGCTGCCAGCCGTGTCGTAGAAAGGCACTGAGTTGAGCTTGTGGCGGTCCAGGTAGTCCCTGCACTGCCCCAGGGCCTGAGGATGCGAGTATACGGTATCGACATTGCCCAGGGTTGTGCCCTTCCCTGCTATCAGGCAGTGGTCTATCCTGACTATCTCCTCCCCGATTATCGTCAGATCCGAGTTAAGAAGAAGGTCGTAGGTCTGCGTCACAGGGCCCTCCAGGGAGTTCTCTATTGGTATAACTCCGAAGTCCGTGCCCTCCTCCACTGCCTCGAATATCTCCGGCAGGAACCTGAATCCGCTGAGACTGGCCTTATTGCCGAAATGCTGCAGCGCCGCCTGCTCGCTGTATGCGCCGGGCTCGCCGTAGTATGCTACCGACGGTGCTGTCTCTGACATGATAGACTCACATCTATTCGCCGATAAAGCTTAATATCTATTGTGTGCAGTCCCATACGGATGATTGACTGGGCGGGGATGGAAGAGTCATAGTTGCCCTGGACGTAGGCAGCGGCGAGGAGGCGCTGCGCATGGCAAGATGGATAGGGGATTTGGCATTCGCCATAAAGGTCAACTGGCCCCTTATACTGGGCGCAGGAGTTGGCATAGTAGGAGAGCTGTCGCGCATGACAAGGGTCATATGCGATCTGAAGATAGCCGACATACCGAACACAAACAGGCTCATAGTGGAGAAGATAATGCAGCAAAAGCCATGGGGGATAATAGCGCAGGCATTCCCAGGCAGCGACTCCCTTTCTGCAGTGGTTGATGCGGCCGCAGGTGCCAATGTCTTCTCTGTGGTCGCTATGTCAAACGAAGGCTCTTCGCAGTTCATAGACAGGCACGTAGAGGAGATGGTAAACATGTCAAGGGATGCCGGAGTGTATGGGATCGTGGCCCCGGGGAACAGGCCTGAGCGGCTTGCGCTGGTACGTTCGATGGCAAAGGACCTGAGGATAATAGCGCCAGGTATAGGCGCACAGGGAGGAAGCGCGGCGCAGGCCATACGCTGCGGTGCAGACTACATCATAGTCGGACGCTCAGTGTACCAGGCTGATGATCCTGCAATGGCACTGGGCAGGATAAATGAGGAGGTAAGCACTCTTATAGGATAGCTATGCCTTTGCTTCCCTGCCCTTAAGTATGTCTGATATCCTTACAAGTGGCACAAGCTCTATGCCACTATCCCCAAGTAGCTTCTCTCCTCCCTGCTCCCTGTCCACAACGGCTATGACCCTTGACACCTCGATGCCGCGTGAGCGCAGCAGGGTAGCGGCCTTTAGCACAGATCCGCCTGTGGTTACGACGTCCTCTATTATGTCCGCCTTCGTGACCCCGTCGGATCTGCCTACAACAAGGTTCTTCACCCCGTGCTCCCTCTCCTTGCGTATTATAAGATATGGCAGGTCGAGTTTTATTGCAGTTGCTATGAGAATGGGGACCGCGCCCAGCTCAACTCCGGCTATGCACCCTGCCTGCACCTTCGCTGACAGCTCTTGGGCTATTGCGTTAAGGAGCCTTGGAACTGTGGACACCTCCTTTATGTCAACGTAGTAGCTCGACTTCTGTCCCGATGTGAGCGTGAAATCGCCGAACTTTATCGCACCATTGTCTAGAAGCAGCTTGTCTATCAAGGCAGCACCCCTAGAATATGCGCGCATGGATATAAAAGTCTGACATGGTAAATTGTGAGCATGGCAAAACAAGGCGGCATAGGCATGCTTACCGCAACTGCCGTCGGATTGGGAGCCATAATAGGCGCCGGCATATTCGTTCTCAGCGGCACGGCCATAGCAGTCGCAGGCGCCAATGCAATAATAGCTTTCGCAGTGGTGGGCATAGTTGCATTGCTCGTAGCAGCGCAGCTCGCAGAACTGGGAACAATAATGCCAAGGCTCAAGGGCGCCGCCTACTCATACGTGTATGAGGCGTTTGGGAGCGAGCTGGGCTTCATAACAGGGATACTGCTTTACTTCAGCTATGCGACGGCCATATCTGTCGTGGCACTGGGCTTTGGCAGCTACATAACAAGCATGATGGGCCTGGCTGAAGGCGCTTATGCCGTGTACTTCGCCATAGCCGCGATAGGGGCCCTGAGCGCCGTGAACCTCTTCGGGGTAAAGAGCGCGGCGAAGACAGACTCTGTGCTCGTGGCAATAAAGATTGGCATACTCGGCGTATTCGTAATAGCTGCGTTCTGGATAGCTTCGTCCAGTGGCATTAACATGGCATCCAATTTCGCATCGCTTCCCGATCAGCAAGGCCTTGCCCCGATATTCGCAGCTAGCGTCGTCATATTCTTCGCATACTCCGGATTCCAGGTCATAAGCACTTTCGTCTCCGACATCAAAGGCGGCGCTAAGGAAGGTGCGAAGGCCCTGATGCTCTCGGTCTTCGTAAGCATGGTGCTCTACATTCTCATAGCAATAGCGCTCCTTATGCTCGTGCCTGCCTCAAAGTACAGCGTTAGTCAGGCAGACCCACTATCATTCGCGCTTAAATACGCCGCAGCGCCGTCGTACCTCTTTGAGATAGTGGATCTGGGTGCACTGATAGCCACCGCGTCAGCTACCCTGGCCATGATGCTGAGCGCCTCCAGGATAATGTACCAGATAAGCGAAGACCACCTGCTTCCGGGGATATTTAGGAAGTACGACAAGAACAGGGACGTGGCTGGCAATGCCGTGCTGCTCTCCTCTGGAATCGCAATTGTCATGCTGTTCTCGGGAAACATATACACCATGGCTTCCATAAGCAACTTCGGGCTTCTCTTCTCCTACCTGCTGTGCTGCCTTGCAATCCTTCACTTCAGGAGGCTGGGAAAGACAGGCAGCTTCAGGACCCCGTTCCATCCGTACCTGAGCATAGCGGTGATAGCGGCCCTGATAATTTTCATATATGGCATGCCAAGGGAGGCGCTGCAGCTTGGCGTGGTGATAATTCTCCTCTCAATACTCGTCTACTACGCAATACGGGAGTTTGAGGGCAAGAAGGTCGTTAAGGTGCGCCTGTTCAAGTGAACTTGGCTGCCCAGTTCTCATTAGTTGCGCTTGCGGCGCCTTCTGTATTCCGGCACCGTGAGCCTGTTCCAGAACACCTTGTATAGGCCGAGCCTGTCGGGCAGGTTCCTTAGGCCTGGTATGTACGGCAGACATATCAGCAACATGAACGCAATCACTGCCGCTATGCCGTTCTGCAGGTCGTTCCATCCAGGTATGTCATCAGTGACTATCTCCATGAAGTCGTAAGGCGCGGTCCAGTACTGCGCCACCTGCCAGACCCCTGTGCCTGCAGTGCCCACCTTGAGCATGCCCCAGTCCTGCTCGTCTATGCCGCCAACGGCTTCGGAGCGGTTGTCCAGCATGCCGCTGTCTGAGTAGAATCTTATAGCATAGGTATAGTTGAGGCCGCTGGTCTCCTCGCCCTGCAGCACTGGCCCGTATACGCCGTCCTGAGCCATGTGCACAAGGCCCCCAGCCACGCGCACCATGGGATTTGACGAATTTAGCGCGCCGGCCACGGTACCGTTGGTCTGGAAATAGGCAAACGCGGAGGCGAGGGTGGCGGCCTGCGCTGATGAGTTCTCTGAAAGGAACACGGATTCCCAGTTTTTGGATCCTGTCAGGTTCACGTACTTGTAGTATGGCAGCGTGACGTACACGTTTCTTGTGCTGAACGTGTAAGGCTGTATAGTATCCAGGTACGTTGCGGTGCCTGAGCTGTAATTGAACTCGTTGAGCAGAGTCAGAGCCATCACGCCGGGCTGCGAGTTGGCTATTCCGGTCATTGTCAGCGGAGGCGAGTATGGTGCAGGTATCAATATGGCGAATGCAAGCACTATGGCCAGAATGTATATCATGCGTATGTACATCTTGCCGTGGTCTGCTGCAACCATGCTGTACGGCACGTCCTTTCTGTACGGCCTGCTGAGCCCCTTCTTCTTCACGAGCATGTAGTGGGTGCCCATGAGCATGACCAGCAGCAGCGGCACTATCGCTATGTGCCAGCCGTATACCGCGCCTACGTTGAGAGGATTGATCCAGTAGCCCAGACCCATGCCGTTCCACAGATCGGCCCCGGCCTTGGCATTGAACTGCGCAACGAAATCTCCAGTTATACCGACGCCGAAGGCGAACTCGAGCATGACCAGAAAGAGCATTACGCCGCCTATCATCCACACGATCTTCTTATGCCTGTACATAGAGGTGAACAGATTCACAGTAAGGTGCAGTAGCACGAGAGTGACGAAGGCCTCTGCTGCCCACAGATGGATGCTGCGTATGAAGTTCCCGGCGGGTGAGAGGCTCGCCCAGTATGGGCCGAACACCACCATTATTATACCGGTGAAGGCGAGTATGCCGAAGAGCTCGAGCAGGTAGATGCCTATTGTGAAGAAAAAGCTGTTGCCGTACGACGGCACGCTTCTTATGTACATTGATTTTACAAGACCTGCGATATCTGTAAGGCCAGAGCTGTGCCTGGTCTTTGCGCGCGATTTCGCTGCCATATTGCAATATCGCTGCACAATAGCTAAAAAGGGTTGCGCTGAAGCGTCGCTATTCTATAACAGCGTTATTCTCGATAGTGGCTGTGCGCGCCCGTGGGACAGGCGCGCTGCGGCTCACCTAAAACCTATCCAAAGAAGCGCCATCCCGGCGAACTGTGCGAAGTACAGGAACTCTGGGAAAGCGGCAAGGTACAGCGTTCCTGCTATCGACACGACTATCACGCCTGCGATTATGCTGAGCATCCTGGCGCTGCGCCTGTGAATGTAGCTCTTAAGCGCCACCACTACAAGCACTATGGAAGCTGCAAGAGTTGGTATCGCTGACCACAGGGCCACGTTGTACTGGAGCCTTCCCGCAACCACGTAGTTCACTATTATGTCCCCTGGACTGCCCGTAGCTATGTAGAACAGGGCGATAAGGCTTGCTAGCGCTGCAAAGGCGTAGTAGACCCTGCGGTAAGCGCGCGTCTTTACAAGCTGTATCGACCCCAGGGCGAGGAGCTCGACTAGAACTATCA
>DAHVAU010000009.1 GCA_027314465.1 Microcaldota archaeon | reverse complement strand
CCATCCACATATTCATTCCCCCGTTCTTTGGCGATACCAATACGGCAAGATTCGACAAGAACAGAGCCACCGCAAACACCACGGACAGACCGAACAGTATAGGTCCGAACGTTCCAGAGACAGTTCCTGCAGTCCAGAGCTGTGACACTATGTACAGATAGATAAGGCTCCCTATGAACTTCAGGGCCCATGCAGTCCAGTTTCGTTTCTTATTGCTTGTTGGCATTTGTACCACGCTTAGAGACTGCCTTGCCCACCTTTTTAAATATAGCTAGGGCGTGCTGTCGTTATTGAAGGGGGATGCCGTGGTGCCTGGGTAGGTTTATAAATACCACAGTAGTCCTGGCCTTATAAAGGCCTGTTTATAAACTGCCTGAAAACTGCGCCCGGCAGACCCAAAAACGCACGCAACACTTATTATTAGGAGCGTTGAGTAGAATCTGATCACTCGGTTGCTGATGATTGGCATGTTAAACGAGCAGGTATTCAGGGCATACGATATACGGGGCATATACCCAAGAGACATTGATGAGGAATTCGCTGAAGGAATAGGCCATGCTTTCGGCAGGTTCATAGGCAAGGGGAAGAGGGTGCTGGTGGGCAGGGACGTAAGAATAAGCAGCCCCTCGCTCTCTGAGAGGCTTGTGAGAGGGATACTGGACGAGGGCCTTGGCATAGTCTATGCAGGGATAATACCCACCCCGCTGCTGTATTTTGCCATATCGCGCTACGGGCTTGATGGAGGGATAACAGTGAGCGCAAGCCACAACCCCCCAGAGTGGAACGGATTCAAGGTGTGCAGGGACAATGCCTATGTCATAGGGCTTGGAAGCGGGCTGGAGACTATGCGAGAGATGATGAATAAGGGTGGCTTTGGCAAGGCGGATGTGAGCGGCAAGATGGTAGATAACAGTGCATCCATAATGAAGGATTACCTGGATTTCATATCCGGCATGGTAGGGCCCCTTAATGGGCTTAAGGTTGGAGTGGACCCTGGCAACGGGGCATATTCAGGGACTGGCAGCAGCACATTTGCCAGGAAGGGCGCAGACGTGCACCCCTTAAACGACGTCCCTGACGGTACATTCCCTTCAAGGTCGCCAGAGCCCACGCCATCAAGCATAGCAGGGCTGGTGCGGCTGGTGAAGTCCGAAGGGCTGGACCTTGGAGTTGCGTTCGACGGCGACGGGGACAGGGTTCTGTTCGTTACGGAGAAAGGTGACGTGATAGAGGGGGACGTGGCCCTGGCGCTGCTGGTCAGAGCCTACCTTAAGCCAGGGCAGAAGGTGGTCTACGAGCCTTCGTGCAGCACAGTGGTCGAAGACGAGATACGGGAGATGAAGGGCGTGCCATTGCTCACAAAGGTGGGCCATTCGCACTTTAAGAGCGCCATGAAGACGCAGGGCGCAGCTATGGGCGGGGAGATATCTGGGCACATGTATTTCTCTGAGACCTACGGCGCAGAGGACGGGCTCTTTGCAGGGCTTAAGGTAGCAGACATGCTAATCAGGAGCGGCAGGAAGTTCTCGCAGCTTGTAGACGAGCTGCCAAAATACAGCAAGGTGTTCGTGGAGGTAGATGCAGACGACAAGATCAAGTACGCAGCTGTAGAGCGCGCAAAGGAGAAGCTCTCTAAGGAGGGCTACCGCATAGTGGATGTTGACGGCGTCAAGGCGTACACGGATGATGGATGGCTGCTGATAAGGCCGTCAAACACCACCCCTAAGATAAAGATGACCGCAGAGGCAAAGGACAGGAAACGCGCAGAGCAGCTTATACAGATTGCAAAGGAAGGCATAGGCAGGGCAATCCAGGACTAGGAGTTCACCGCATCCTTGGATCCGGCGGCAAGCATCTCGCGCATGCCCAGCACCAGGCTTCCAAGACCTATCACCCCAACTACGAGCAGTACAAGAACGGTGGCAATGCCGACTGAATCAAGATTGGGTATCTGGTTGCCTGTGCTTACTGCAATGCGATCAAGGACAGGGAATGCTATTATGAGCGCACCTATAACTGCGAAGGCTATGCCCCCGTACCACAGCGTGCGTCCTGCTGTCTTCCTGCCCACGTACTTGACCTGATCCTCGCTTAGCCTCCTAAGCCTTGCGACGTTTGCGAATATGGCACCGTAGATCACTTGCATCAGCATGGTGCCAAGGCCGAACATAATTCCTGGCAGAGGGGCGTAGAGCAAGCTAGGGACCTGAGGCGCAAGTATGAATGTTATTATGGTCGCATAGGGGCCGAACCCGAATCCTGCTATAAGGCCGTGAACCACCGCAGTGCTGGGCCTGACATCGTGCATTGGGGTCCTCTCCGACTGAGTCGAGTGGTGTTCGCTCTTTAGTAGGACGTCAAAAGGCAGGTGCAGGCCTACCTTCTTGTTAAGTATGTACATGCCAACCACTGCCATAACTATGCCGACTATGACATAGACAGGACCGTCGAGGTTGTAGGTTATGTATATTCCGGCAAGCCCAAGGAAACCCAGCGTTGTAAGAAATGCCCTCTGCGCGGTGAAGCCCAGGGAGAACGCAAACCCTGACTTCATGCCGGATCTCGTGCTGTAGCTGCCTACCGCATAGCTGAAGGTTATCGGCCATGTGTGCTCGTCGGGGGTGATGCCATGCATTATGCCAAGCACCAGAGATATGAGGAGTATGACCGTGAGCGAGAGGCCCTTCGGAGGATTGATCAGGTAGGATATTACATCTGACTGCGAAAGAAGGTACAGCGCCGTGGCTATGGCTGCAACTATGATTATTACAGCTGCTATCAGTAGCCAGTTCCTCTGATTATTCATGGATCTCACCTCATGCCTACGAAGAGAGTCATATTGGTGCGAGATATTATTAAATATTATCATATTTATTAATAATTATCTGCGCAAAACGGCGCGGCGTTAATAAAAGGAATGGACATGGAAATCGTCAGCATATCCCTTGACAAAGACACCCTGAAGGAGCTAAACGATATACAGTACAGCCTTGGGTTCAAGAGCAGGTCAAAGATGCTCAGATCGACCATAGACCTGCTGCTCAACGAGCACAGGATAATAGATTCGCTGCGCGGCGTGCACGACGTGGTCGCAGTCATAACCTACAGGGAGAGCGAGAAGAACCACGTCTCAGGGCTTCTGCACGGATTTGAGGACGCAATAGGCACAACGGTGCACCAGCACCATTCCCACCTATGCCTTGACATGATGAACATTGATGCGGGTGCGGATGTGATACGCAGGCTGTTTAGGATACTCAAGAGCAGCAAGTGCATAAAGTCCGTGAACTTCACCATCCTGGGGCGCAGCGAATACCGTTGAATCCGTCTCGTAAAGCCGACGCACTGCGCGCATTTTATAGACTTTGGATAGACCATATCACTACGGGCTGCTGGTTCAGATCCAGCAGTATCATGGGAAAGCGGTGAGATTCCGGATGCAGAAAGGCTGCCGAGCCAGGGCATAGGACCTGCTCATGCAAGAACAGGCGCCGCCATGGCGGCTGATGCGAAGAGCAGGACTCAACTGCAATGCTTATATAGAATTGCTGGCATTTACGTAGCATGGCAAGAATAGCTGCCGGTGGGCAGAGGGAATTGTGGAGGGCACTGAGAATGTCCGGCATAATCCTCATGGTATTCGGGGTAGCTGTGCTTGCATACTCGCTGTACTCATGGACAATACGGCCCACGCCAGTGCCACTGTATCCTATAAGCGGGACGCATGGAGTGCAGATTCTAAACGGTTCAGGATTCAACCAGACGGGAATTAACTACACGATGATAAGCAGTGGCGTACCTGGTTTCGCCCCCGTCCTGGCATACGTAGAGGGCGCGGCGATAGGGGCGCTGATGCTGCTGCTAGGCTTCGCCACGTACAAGTACGCAGGGCTCAGAAACACTGCAAGGCGCAAGTAGCTGCAGGCCGATTTTCCGGAGTAAATACCGAATATCATGGTAGAGGCTATATACGCTAATATCATTTCATGTAATTGTAGGTGTAAATGGAAGGGGTATCTAAGACAGAGATGAGAACATTGGAACTTCTCTAAGGGGAAGTGCATGCTCAATGCGAACGATATGCATAAGCGTATAAACCTTTGGCAATGGCATTATAGTGTGATTGGATGAACAAAGCATACGTTGGGTCTGGCATAATAATTGTGATTATAGTAATAGCGGCAATAGCATGGGTGGGAATGCATAGTCCCGCAACTACTTCGGCAACCACGTCAATTGCAGCCACTACCTCGCCGTACGCCACGAGCGCAGGCAGCAGCGTTGTTACAACTGCGGCAACTACGACTAATGCAGTCACTACCTCCATAAACAGCACGGCAAATGCAGGCTATTCCGTGGGCACTGCGCACAACTCAACGCTAGGAGATTACCTAGTGAATTCCACTGGCTTCACCCTTTACTATTTCACTGCGGATACGCCTGGAAACGGCACGAGCGCATGCTATGGCACCTGCGCTAACTACTGGCCGCCTGACCTGGTCTCTAACGTCACCGTGCAGAAGGGCCTTGACATGGCGTATTTCAGCACCATAAACAGGACTGGAGGAGGAAAGCAGCTCGCCTACAATGGCTGGCCGCTGTACAGGTTTGGCGGCGACAAGGCAGCTGGACAGATGAACGGCAACGGCCTGGCAGCATTTGGAGGCACCTGGCATGTCGCAACGCCTGCACTTAACGGCACCAAATAGGGTGGTGTAATATTGAAGAGATCCGCGCTGCACAGCATAGCAATAAGGATAGGACTTGCAGCGGTATTTTTGGGCATAGGGATCTGGGAGATAGTCCAGCCGGCGTACTGGTCGTTCTACATCCCCAAGTTCTTTACTGGCCTTGGAGGGGCCTCTACTCTCACAATAGTGCATGGAGTGGTGCTGCTTGCACTTGGCATTGCAGTGCTGCTTGGCATCTACCTGCGCATGGCCTCGGCACTATGCGCCCTGATGATGGCTGCGATAATAATAGACGTCATTGCGCTTTTCGGTTTCAACGACATCGTGATCAGGGACATCGCCATACTGTTCATGGCCGTAGCGCTGTATTTCGATGACAACCGCAGCCTAGTGCTAATAGGGTGAATAAGCGCCGCTTAGTACCTTTGTAGGCTCCTTGCAGGGCGCTTGTAATCATGGATGCGTATTGGGCGAGAAGTCCGTGGGATGCTTCTACGCATGCCCGGCAAACACCGCGATAGACCTGTTTGGCTAATATGTTACCAGACTAACAGAGAATCTTTAAATATCACGTCCAACACTGCATTACAGGAGGGTTGTAGCATGAGAGTAGGATTGTACGTCTTAGTGTCAATGATATTGGGTCTGGCTTTTTCAACGGTCTGGGCAGGAACTCTGTCCGTGACAGTGACCGCGCCCACGGCCATCGATGCCGGGCATAACACAATACTAAGCGCCAGCGTAACAGGAAGCAATGCACTTGCATACACGTGCAACTGGGCGTACTATGCCAACAGCAGAGGGCCTAATCCAGAGTACTCATTCGCAAACCAGTCATGCACAGTTAGGTTCTATGGCAACGCATCTGACCTTGGATCGCCCGATGAT
>DAHVAU010000007.1 GCA_027314465.1 Microcaldota archaeon | reverse complement strand
AACGCCGCCGTTTATAGTTGCCGTGAGCATGTACCACTCCCCGGTTGACAGTATAGCGTTTGAAACGTGAGTCGTGCCAGAGCCCCAGTCATAGTAGCATGCCCTGTAGTCGCTGCCGCACACGCCTACGTCGTATGCGCCCTGCTTTGAGAACAGGAAATCGGTGCGCCCCGAGCCGTGGCCCTCAAGGTATAGCCAGCCGGAGATGGTCTCGGTGGAGAGCTGCAGCCCTGCCGGGTCCGGCAATTGCACGTATCCGTTCCTTCCATTTAATGACAGGACATAGTTTGGCGATGCCCACGAAGCCCCGAGTATGTTTCCGTTCGGGGCTCCGGTTGAAGTGCCTGCAGCGCCGTCATACGCAACGCTGCCCTGTCCTTCGTTCAGGGGCCACCATGCCGCAAGGCTGTTTGCTGCAGATGCATTGCCGCTGAACACCGTGACCTTGATGTTGGCTCCTGAAGCAGGCAGCGAATGCGCAAGGAACGCAGAAACAGTGCCCTTCGAGTCAAGAATGCCGTTGTACGACCATGCAGTTGAAGGCCCTGATCCGTAAGAGAAGTCAACAAGTGATCCAGGCATGCGTGCGCCGGTGTAGTTTCGCACCGTAGCCTGCAGCTCAGCTCCGTTAACGAATGTGCCAGTGCCCTCGAACACCAGATTGTAGCCGTTGCCGCTGTAGTCCAGAGCGTCGCCTCCAAGAGGCCACCATGCCGAGAGGTTCAGTGGTGTTGGTATTGGATTTGATACGTTTGACTGCTGCTGCAACGGGGATCCGGAGATTCCGGCAGCCCATATGGACATGACATTCTGGGCGGTGAGTGTCGAACCGTACAACTGCACGTTGGATATCATGCCGTTGAACGGAACGCCGCCTGCGCTATAGCTTGGCATGCCTATGGATATGGAATTTGACTGCGACCCTATAGCGCCCGAAGCGCTGCATCCTGCTGCTATGCTGCCGTCCACGTACAGGCTCAGGCCTGAGGGTCCGGTGGTGAATGTGAGAAGGTACCACTTGTCGGGAAGCACTGGAGCGATGCTTGTGCAGCTGTTTCCTGCGCCTGCTTGCGTGCCAGCTGTTATTACATCAGACTGATACGACATCCAGTTTAGGTTAGCGGACTGCGATCCCTCATCATAGAGCACCTGCGAGGTGCCTGCTGACTGGTACGGATATATCCACATAGATACCGTCTGATGCTGCCCTAGCGACGATACCTGGTGCAGCTGCAGCCCGGTGTTTGCCCCATTGAACCTGAGCGCATGTATGGTGCTTGCCTGTACGGACAGCTGCGAAGGCTGGCTCAGCGACGTGGGGCATGCGTAATCGATGCATACCACGCCGTAGGAGTTCTCTATGGTTATGTAACCGTTGCTGGTATACGTAGGTATTGAATAGTATTGGCCGCTTGACGATAGGTGAGAAGGATCTGACACGATGAGAGTTGCATATGTTGGCGAATATGTGCTTACGAGCTCGCCGAATGCGTTTGACGACACTATGACGCCGCCCTGACGCGTTATCGAAACGTTGTACTGGAGCAGGTTTATCGCCCCTGGCAGCGGCAGCTGTGCGCTGTACCCGTTCCCGAACTGGCTTGCCGCAGTTATCTCGGAGGCTATAGTCTGGCCTATCAGCTGCAGCTGGGCAAACGACTGCTGCGTAGCAGCCTCCACCCTCTGCTTCGATATGGCATAGAACACTATGGTGAATACCAGCAGCACGAAGATGAACACGATCAGGTAATCGAATGCTATCTGTGCCCTCATCAGCTACACCACAGGCTGCATGTACACGCAACCAACGTTCGGATTGCTTGGGCAGTAGTACTGTACGCTTACGTTTATCAGGTACGTGCCCGGGCTTATTATGCCGCCTAGGTTGCCGCTTACATTCACCGGGGTGTACGTAGACACGTAGCTGTTGTTCACCGGAGAGACTATCTCGAAGATTATCTCGTGGCCAACTCCGTTTATGAGGTTGCCTACGAATATGTTCACCACTCCCGAAGGCACGTTTATCTCAACGTCCTGCCTTGCCGGATAGCCCTCGCTGCCTACCAGCGTTGCCACGCTTGCGAGTTTGCTTGACGCCTGCTGCGCCTCCACCCCTGATAGTGAGGTGTTGGAGTTGCTTACCTGTATGAACGCCACTATTGCTATAGGAAGAAGTATGAACAAGCCGAACGATAATGTTATGAGAAGCTCCAGGCTTGACTGACCCTTTTTGTCGTTGGATTTGCTCATTAGACCTTCCTTTCTGTCAAGATAACATCGTTCCTGCTCTTTGCTTCCCTGTAAAGCTTGGACAGCAGCGCCTTCATTGTGGCTTCCAGCGAATAGCCGTATACGTGCACAGATATTGCACCGCCCCTTGTGAAGCCTAACCTTGAGCTGAGCTCGTATCCCTTGCTCTTGATGCGCTTCACGTTCAGTGCGACGTAGTCTATCTTTCCGTTCTTGAACCGGTCCGCCTTCTCGGCAAATGACTCGAGCTCCGCTATGACCTCGTCCTCCATCTCCCTCAGGTCTGGATCGGTCATGCCAGATATTATTATGTTCCTGCGCTGGATGTTGATGTTCTTGACTATGACCTCCAGCACATCCTTGACGGTTATTATACCGACCGGCTTGCCGGTCCTTAGTACCGGCAGGGAGGATATATCCTTCTCAACG
Organism: Microcaldota archaeon; assembly: GCA_027314465.1. Taxonomy (GTDB): domain Archaea; phylum Micrarchaeota; class Micrarchaeia; order Micrarchaeales; family CABMGC01; genus JAJZNA01. Next base: position 7,597 of record DAHVAU010000007.1, on the reverse strand, counting down.
AACATGCGCAGCGCATCTTCAACGCTCTTGGCGTAGTCTATGGTCTGTATGTTGCGCTCGCAAGTGTTTCCTACGCTCACCCGCTTCCTGTTGACAGGCAGCTCGGGCAGATTGTTCTTGAGCAGTATGCCGTTCTCCATTATGCTCTTTGTAGTGAATATCCCATACAGTTCGCCCTTGTCCAGAACCACAAGCCTCTTCACGCCGTGGGCCTTCATCGCCGCCCGGGCCTTGTCCATGTTGGTATCTCTGCTTACAGTAAGTAGCGGCACTGACATTATGTCGCTTACGCGCAGCCCTGCCATCGCGTGCGTCGAGAGCAAAGCCTTGAGTATCTCGCTTCTCTTCACTATGCCGATTATCTTGCCGTTGTATGCGTACGGAAGTGCCTTTGCTGCGCTTGAGTAGAATAGGAATATTGCCTTCTTGAGATCAGAGTCCTCAGAGAGCGGAGGCAGCGGCCTTGCAACCTTGCCCACAGGATAGCCCTTGTCTATCCTAAGCGAGCCTGAGCCTGTAGCTGAACGCACGTCCACTATGCCGTAATACTCTCCAGACTTAGTCACTATCACAGCGCCCATGGACCCTATCTTTGAGAACGCAGAAGTAAGCGGATCCTTGAAATCATAGGCTATGGTATCAGACACAAAACCCTTTGGCACAGGCCCGAATGGAATCCTCATGCAGTCACCCCTTATTCCATATCTGATAGACTTATTATATATACGCCCTTATTAAATGTGTATTCTCATAAATGCCGCAGCGCCGGGATGGCAGATAGGCTATGCGTCCGCCTGCAGAGCGGAAAAGGAGGGTTCGATTCCCTCTCCCGGCTATCCACGTATAAGATTACAGTCTCTCAAGCTCCTTGTGCATGCTGAGCACTGCTTCTACACTCTGCTCGGCGTACTGCCTGGCCCGCGCCTGCGCCTTCCTCCATGTCACCCCAGGACCTATCACGCCCAGGCCCACCGGCTTGCCGTACTCCAGTGAGAGCATTGTTATGGCATTGGCGAGCTGATGGGCTATGAGCTCGTCGTGATTCGTCTCTCCCTTTATCACGGCGCCTATTGTGGCGACACCGTCGACATCATCCCTCCCGAGGAGTTTCTTTACAACCACAGGCATGTCGAATGCGCCGGGCACGTTGGCCTCTGCCACGATCTTTACGCCAAGCTTCTTTGCATGCGCCCTTGCGTATGCCAGCATCCTGTCCGTTATCTCATTATTGAATCGGGATCTTACTATGGCTATGGATACCATTCAACCAGACCCCAGTGGGCCCTCATCTGCCCTTCCCTGCCTCCTTCCTGTGCCTGCCCTCTTATGCATTGCACCAGGGTCGAAGAGCAGCATTAGCGCATTCTCCGTGTGCTTGCGTGCACGGTCCTCGCATATGCTTGCAAGCTCTGCCTCATCCTTTGCCTCGTTCACGTGGACGAAGACCTCAAGTATGTGCTTGCCCTCCCTAAGCTGCACTGCTTGAAGGCCCATTGACGCCTCGTGGGCGCATTGCGTATCTATAGGAGCTCCACCCACCATACCGCAGGCTATAACTATGTCGCAGCCCTTCTGGAACAGCTTCATACTCGCAACAGGCAGGTCCTTTATGCCAGGCACAGTATAGCGTTCCACATCCACCCGGTTTGGGCCTGATGAGAGTGTTTTTAGCACCACCGCAGCGTAGTCGAAGCGCGAGAACGTAGTATCTGCAATCCCTACCCTCATACATATCGGATACTGTATGCACGCGCTAAAATATAAATTAGCGCAGGCTCTGGCAGTGGCCCATAGGCTTCTATGCATAACGGACGCTTTTCTAGCGCTAACGCACACTACCCATGTAGCGCATACATATTACGCCTAAGCATAGCAGTTATGCAGTAGCCCTTGCGATCCCAACGCTCTCCTCAACGGTAGATACGAGGTGAACCACGGTGATCCCGCTGGCGAACGCCATTATTGCTATGACCCCTATCACAGAGCCCAGCAAGGCGAACGCAAGACTGAAGAACACCGTTATGGCCCACACCAGCATTACCGTTGTGGAGTCTTCTAGTACAGACATTCCCATTCCCCATTAGTAATTATGCTATGCATTGGTATTTATAGCTATTCTGTAGGGTTCGGTTTCTGTACGGCAACGCCAGGGCAGACGAGGATTTGCGCAGATAAGGGGTGCTGAGCAAGAGCCAAGCACCAACCTTTGCCTTTAGCTGACCTTAACTGTGCCTATCTTCACGTACTGCGCAGGCGACCCTCCAGTTGTAGTGCATCCATTCACTACGTACAGTATGCCGGAGTTGACATAGCACGCCCAGATGGTTCCTGAGACTGGGCCGGTGAAGTTGCTGCCGCTGTATATGAGCATGTTCACGCTGCCGCCTGTGGACCGGTTCCCTCCGGTAGGGTTCGTGGAGTTTGTAGAATAGAACTTTATCAGAGGCACTCCGCCGCTGAGTCTTGTACCGTTAGGGGCGAAGCCTATTCCAAAGCCGCTCCAGTCAGAGCCCATGGACTGGCCGATGAGCGCACGCACGTTGGTTACATTGTTTGATGTGGCGAAAGTAACATTAGAGCACGAGAAGCTGCTGTTGGTCGGCACGCAGCTGACCTGACCGCTTGGCGTGCTGACTGTGCCTGTGGTTGTCTGCAGCGTTGTAGGATAGCTGCTCGCCACAGTAGTTGCAACTGTTGTTGATGTGTTGCCGCTTCTGTTACCAGTAAATACTAATGCAGCCACCACTATTATTATCACTATTATGGCTATGCCTATGTACGCCAAACTATTCATATGAGATCCCTTGTATGCAGTATACGGGCGAGCGAATTTATATAAAGGTTCATCTTTTACTCAGGCCTAATGCGCGCTTTTATATACCCAATGCGGAGAAGTACTATCATGCAGAGCAATGCCACAAAAGGGGCCAAGGCGAAATCTGATGGTGCAGAGGACCTCAAGCTTCTGTACATTATATCTTACCTGATACCTTTGATTACGGGCATACTGGTATACCTGATATACGGCACCAAGAGCAAGAGACTCAGGTTCCATGCTGTACAGGCAGTGCTCTACAGCATAGCCCTAATCATAATCGACATTGTGCTTGGCCTAGTGAGCATAGTGCTCCCTATAGGGCTGCTTGTCGGATTGCTAATGCTTGTACTCTGGCTCTACGGGCTGTATGTAGGATACAGGGCCATGGAGGGCGAGGACATAAAGATAACCACGGTAGGGGAGCTCGCAGAGAAATATTCCTGATACAGGTTGTTTGGTGCAGGGCCAGGCAGTATTCATAGGAAGCGACCACGGGGGAATGGAGATGAAGAGCGCCATAGTGGCGCTTCTGAAGGGTAGTGGCGTGAACGTCAAGGACATGGGTCCTGAAAAATACGACAATGATGATGACTATCCGGACTACGCACAGAAGGTGTGCAGCGCAGTCCTTAAGTCCAGTGATGCAGCAAGAGGCATACTGATATGCAGATCAGGGAACGGGATGACAATAGCGGCCAATAAGATCCGCGGCATATACGCGGGATTATGCTGGAACGAGGCCGGGGCGCGAAAGGCAAGAGAGCATGGCAATACCAACGTTCTGTGCCTGTCTGCAGAGCACACCGCAATAAACGATGCCGGGAGGATAGTCATGGTGTGGCTGTCAACCCCTTTCTCAGGAGATGAACGCCATATCAGAAGACATTCCAAGATAGAGGACATTGAGAGGAGAGGCGCAGGCGGAGCTATACATCCACAATCACATGTATAGAGCAAATGCCCTTCTTGCTTGTGACTGCAAGCCCTGATGGCGTAACAGCTTTTACTGACAGCATAGAGCAATCAATCCTAGTCCTCTTGTAGAGTATGCTTGCCGAGAGCCTGAACTTGCCGTTTCTCTTCTCCAGACGCGATATGCGCAGCGCATATGCATTGAGCTTGGCAGAGTCAACCTTGGAGAGCATGTCCTGCAGAGTGAACCATACTAGCTCCTCCTGCGTGTCTGCAGACTCTGACAATCGCAGCCTTGATACGGTTGCCTTAAGTGCGCGTATCCTGCGCACGTCAAGCATTATGCCCAGTAGCGCCAGGGCAGAGTTCTGCAGTGCCTGCCTGAAGTCTCCCCCGTAGGCCCTGAAACGCATGTCTGCCGTATGCGGTAGGTACCTGAAAGGCTTCATGGCGCAACCATGGATATGTTGCAGGCACCAATATAATATTTGCACCTGCGCGCTGCTATGCGCCAGCAGGTAGCCTAACTATGGGCTTGCCGACGTGCACTGTGCAAAGCCTATATATGTGTGCCGGCACATAATACGAATGTCCTATGAAGAAAAGAGTAACTACTGAAATATGATGACGTCCATATCGACTGAGGACAAAGGTGCAATGGTGGAGATCAGAGGTGGTAAGGGGCTCGGGCTTTACGTCTTCGCTGCCCTCCTGGCGCTTCTGATTGCGTGCTCGGTTGCAATATCGCAGCCATACATAAGCGACACGAATGCCTCCACATATGTCATCATACCGCTGTTCATGCTCCCAGTATTCGCCCTGTTCATGCTCAAGGATGCGCAGCAAATGAATCCGCAGGTCGATGGAAGGAGCATCTTGGCAGGAGTATTGTTCTTCGCCATGCTTATCGTGCTGAGCCTGGACCTGAGAGCTGCAATGGGCCCGCTCTTCTTTGGTTACAGAATAGACGCGCTGCTTATGCCGCTTGCAATATCCGGACTTGCGCTGCTGATATACGGCCGCAGCAACCTGAGGATGTTTGGATGGATAGCGCTGTATTCCATATTCGCATCGCCGCTGCTGCTCTATCCGATAGTGAATGCAAACCTTGGATTTGCATCGCTTAACACCGATGCGATATTCCAGATAGCAAGGCTGTTCTTCCATGGGCTCGGATTCTCTGCGCCAATCACACTCACGCTTAATGGCAATGCGGTAAGCATAGGAAACACGTGCATAGGGATAGGCGCACTTATAGGCATAGGCATGCTGCTCGCCCCAATTGCATATCTCATGGACGGCAGGCCAAGGGCAAAGGTGCTGTGGGTAGCAGGAGGCATAGTACTTATGCTTGCACTGAACTTCCTCAGGATGCTTGGAATTGCAATCGCATGGTTCTACTACGGCCCCAGCAACTCCATACTAAGCGTCCATGACATAGCAGGGCAGGTCATATTCTATGCCACGCTGATTGTGATGGTGCTTGTGCTCGGCAAGGCAGGGCTCAGTTTTCCAAGGGCCGCGCGGCGCAGGCCGGCAGTGGCAAGGTACAGCGCCACGGGCATCGCTCTGGCAGTGGCACTCTCAGTGCTCTATTTCGCAATAACACTGAGCTATCTTGGCAGCAGTTCACAGGCGCAGTCGCAGCCAATAGGCGCAGGACTTCATTTCACCTGGGCCAATGCCGCATCGATCTACGGCTCGCAGGTCTCTTTTCAGGGCAGCACATACAGCGCAATGGGCAACGGCAACCAGAGCGCAGTGATAGTACTGGTTAATTCGAGCGGGCCAGACATGTCTTCACTGGTGCTCTTTGCTGAGAGTAACGGAACTGCTGAAGGCAACTTCATCAGGAATGCGTCTGCGGGGAGGTTAAAGGAGTACCTTGACGGATCCAGGATAGCCTACGTGTACGAGGCCAGTAACGGCACGCTTGCATACTTCTCCAGGGTTCCATATTATACTGGGCAGGGATATTACACCATAGACATGTATGTCATAGGGATTGCAGAAGGAAACGCTAGCTGCATTGGAGCATACGGCATGTTCTACGACACTATTGCCAACATCGCTCAGCTCAATCCCGGCCTGTTCAATGCCAAGACCGATAATGGCTACTGTTCAGTAGTGAGGATACTGAGATGACGGTATTCGAGCGTTCTGCAGGGGCATTCGTGTTCAGGAGGGAGGGAGAAGGGATACTGTTCCTGCTTCTCATGAAACCCAACGGGGACTGGGACCTTCCCAAGGGGCACATAGAGAAAGGAGAGAATGCTACCGAGGCAGCGCAGCGGGAGATATTAGAGGAGACGGGCATAGAGCCAAAGTTCGCGGCGTTCTTCTCCAAGACCACGAGATACTTTTTCTTCAGGGGCAAGCACAGAGTGTCAAAGACGGTGAAGTTCTTCATAGCGGAGGCCTTCTCCGATAGCGTCAGCATATCAAAGGAGCATAAGGGATACGTGTGGGCAGGATATGAGGAATCCGCGCAGAAGCTTCGGTTCAAGGACCTGGTGGGGGCGCTCAGGGACGTATGGTCGTACATAAGCAGGATGAACTTGATGGACGCGCTCAACGGCGAATACGCATCGCTTCCAGGCAACTCGAAGACATGGGACCTAAGCAGGAGGCTTGTGCCTGGAGAAGGGAGGCTTGATGCGCAGTTGATGCTCATTGGGCAGGCTCCTGGGGCTAACGAGGATGCAGAGGGCAGGCCATTTGTAGGGAGGAGCGGCAGGCTGCTCGATTCGCTGCTAGGTAAGGCGCACATAAGAAGGGACCAGGCGTACATAACTAGCGTGGTGCAGTTCTTCCCCCCTGCAAACAGAATGCCAACAGACGACGAGGTCGGACTGTGCAGGCCGTTTCTTGCCAGGCAGATGGACTTGATCTCCCCGCGCTATGTCATACTTCTTGGCAATCTGGCATCAACTGCGCTGCTTGGCATCGGAGAGCTTGAGAAGAACCATGGAAGGATAGTTGAGAAGGGCGGCATAACGTACTTCATCACGTTCCACCCGGCGGCGGCTCTGAGGTTCCGTGATAAGGCTGAACTTATGCTCGGCGACTTGAGGAAGTTCGCTGCCATCATGAAAAAAGACCATTCCTGACGTATTATAAATATTGCAAGTTATTATCCTATGGGGCCCGTAGCTCAGCTTGGTTAGAGCGCTTCTCTGATAAGGAAGAGGCCGAGAGTTCAAATCTCTCCGGGCCCACCTTAGCAAAAACGAGAGAAAACATTAAGTCCGAAAACGGAAAAGCAGGCAAAAAGAAAACCCGAATTCTTGAAAAATCTGAACTCGAAGAGCTAAAAACAGATCTGCAAAGAATTCTGCCAACATTGGCAAAGCACAATGTCGAAGACCTTCGCACACTAATACACCAAAGTTACGTAAAGCGTTTCAAGAGAAGCCTTATACCAAAATACGGCAACCTGAACAAAGGCTTTACGGAATATGAATTGCAGAGGTTCTTTAAGGCAATAGACAGCAGCAAGTTCAGGATATTGTTCTCTTATCAGGCTCAGTTGGGTCTTAGGATAGGCGAGGCTGTCAAGCTGAACGTCAAAAACATCCACCTTCTTCTATCAATCTAAGCATCTCGCTCGCCTTCACTATCCTTATTTCACCGAACTGTTTCAATTCCAATAAGTCCTTATCCCCGGAGACGATATATACTGCCTTTCCATCATATGCTGTATTTATCACCATGCCATCGTCAGGGTCTTTTACCGCCTTGAACTTGCTTTTCAAAATAGTTATGTGGCTTAGTCTTATTACAAAATCTATCATAGATACCTGATCTCCAGTGTCTAACCCAAATTTTTCCCTGGATAGAACCCCCCTTAATTCACCAATCATCTCT
>DAHVAU010000003.1 GCA_027314465.1 Microcaldota archaeon | reverse complement strand
AAAGAAATGAATAAAAGCTTGCGCGTAGAAGTATATCCTGGCTATTGCTAATCATCTTTAATGGCTGTGATAATTATGGAAGTGCTGGACCTGCAGTGGACTGAGAAGTACAGGCCGGCCAGGCTGGACGACGTCATAGGCCAGAAGGCCATAGTGGAGAGGCTCAAGGCCTTTGTAAAGGAGAAGAGCTTCCCCAGCATGATATTCTCAGGTCCTGCAGGCGTAGGCAAGACCACCTCTGCAGTTGCCATGGCCAAGGAGCTGTACGGCGATATGCTCAACCAGGCCTTCCTTGAGCTCAATGCAAGCGATTCTAGGGGAATAGATGTTATAAGAGGCAGGGTCAAGGAGTTCGCAAAGACCATACCCCTCTCAGGCGGCCTTGTGAAGATAATCTTCCTTGACGAGGCAGACGCGCTTACATCTGAGGCGCAGCACGCGCTTAGAAGGACCATGGAGAGGTATTCCTCTACCACAAGGTTCATACTCAGCGCCAACTACGCAAGCAAGATAATAGAGCCGATCCAGAGCAGGTGCGTAGTGCTCAGGTTCAAGCTGCTAAGGGAGGAGGAGATGCGCGACTACATCGGGAGGGTGGTTAGGGGGGAGGGCCTTGAGATAGATGACAAGGCCATAGAGGCTCTGATATATGTCAGCGAGGGCGACTTGAGGAAGATAACCAACACCATCCAGGGCGCAGCCATATCCAACAAGCAGATAACGGAGAAGACTGTCTACGAGATAGCATCAAAGGCCAGGCCAAAGGAGGTGGCGGCGATGCTCAGGTATGCGGTAGGAGGGGACTTCGCAAAGGCCAGGGATGAGCTTAACACCCTGTTTCTAAGCTACGGCATGAGCGGAGAGGACATACTCGTGCAGTGCCACAGGGAGGCGCTCAACATGGAGGTGGAGGACAGGCTCAAGCTCAGGCTGATAAGTAACATTGGCGATTACAACTTCAGGATAGTTGAGGGGGCGAACGAGCGCATACAGCTAGAGGCCATGCTCGCAAAGCTCGCCCTCCTCGAGAAAGCGAAGTAATCAGGCCTTTAGCTCAAGCTTGCTCGCATCGGCCTTGAAGTTGTTTTGCACGTGAGCGCCGCTGCAAAAAGGCTTCTTGGTTGAATGGCCGCACCTGCACAGCGCGTACTCAACCTTGCCGTCCTTCTTCACAAGTACCGGGCCGTCCTTCGCGAATTCGAATTCTATATCTGACATGGCAACACCATTGCAGCCATATTGAATGCTAGCGCTTATATATGGCACTGCAGGCGCCTTTGAATTGCAGTGCAACAGTATGTATTACAGCTCCTTGTACCTGAAACAGGACGTGATATGGTCGTTTACCATGCCCGTGGCCTGCATGTGGGCGTAGCATATTGTGGTGCCCACGAACCCAAATCCCCTTTTCTTCAGATCCTTGCTCATGGCATCGGACTCGGCGCTGTGCGCTGGTATCTGCCTTAGGCTCGCCCACCTGTTCCTTATGGTCTCCCCTCCCACGAACTGCCATATGTACGAGTCAAAGCTTCCGAACTCCTCCTGCACCTTCAGGAAGGCCTTTGCGTTGTCTAGCGCAGAGGCGATCTTCAGCCTGTTGCGTATTATCCCGCTGTCATTGAGCAGGGATTTGGCCTTCGCCTCGCCGAAGCGTGCCACCCTGCGGGGATCGAAGTTGTCAAATGCCTTTCTGTAGTTATCCCGCTTTTTGAGCACGGTAAGCCAGCTCAGGCCCGCCTGGGCCCCTTCCAGGATCAGGAATTCAAATATCGTCCTGTCATCATGTACCGGAACTCCCCATTCGGTATCGTGGTACCTGATGTACAGTGGATTCGAGACGGACCATCCGCATCTGCTTGCCTGCTCCATTAAATCGCCAGTCTCGTGCCTCAACGTCTTGCCCGTAGGTAGTTCCTACTTGGTAGTTGCATCTGCGTGCCCTTGGCTGTCCTGATCCCTGTCAAGCACCTTCGTAAGCATGTCAGCCGCTATGGTCACCGGATTGATGATGTTGTCGACCTCAAGGTCTGCGAGATGGGCCTCTGCCTCAGCAGTGGGAGCCACTACCGAAAGCTTGACAGACTTTGAGAGCTTCCTGACTACGAGAACCACGTACACCGTCTTTGACGTGTCGCGCAGGTCTATAACCACGTCGGATGCCTTGTCAAGGTTGAATCTCTCCAGCTCGGACTTGATGGTATAGTCTTCTACGAATGCCGAATAGCCGCCCTTCCTAAGGCTGTCTGCAGTGGGCTTATCCCCGGTTATTATTATGAAGTTGCGTTTCTGCTCCCTGAGCTTGCGCGCAACAAGCTGGTTTGTGGTGTCGTAGCCGATTAGCACTATGTGATTGTTCATGCGCCTGCGGTCTACAGAGGAAATTCCAGAATACAGACTCTCAACCCTCGCGCTCAAGAACTCACCTGAAAGCACCGTTACTGCACTAAGGAATATACTTAGACCGGAAATTATTAAAATCATGACAAAGTCCCTGGCTATGCCTGTCACAGGGGTTATGTCGCCGTAACCGACCGTCGACAGCGTCACCAGGGTGAAGTACAGCGCCTCGTTCCATGAACCAATGTGCACGCTGAAGTTGCCGCTCTGGCCCAGCACGTACGTCCCTATGACCCCGTATGCCAGCACGCCTGCTATTGCCAGCACATAGAAGGCTACCTCCCGGTTTACCTGCATCTAATCAGTTGACTTCTTGCGCGGAATTAAGATATACTTTTCCGTATTCATGGCATCCTTCTTATGCCTAATGCCCACTGTTCCATAAAAACGCAACTCTTTTAAGGCCCTGAAACAGATAAGTATGGTGGTGCAATGCAGAATGATAAAGACCTGATGTTAACCTTCATCTTTGATGGTGAGATATCCGAGGATGGCTTCTGGCATGGTGCCATATCGGAATTCTCCAACAGCTATTCAAATTATTCGCATAACAACAGAGTAGAGGTATACCATCTCCCAGCAAACAGTTTCAAGTATAGATTGCAGTATATTATGGTTCCCCATTCAAGCTCTGCAATATCGAAGGCAAGGGTAGTGATACGCCATAAGGGCTCTAAGAATGGGAGATTTATGTACAAGCTGGATTCCGACACCAACGAGGAATTGATACTTACAGGAGGGGATGCCTTTACGGTGAGCCTGGAATCTAACATGGAGCACTCTTCAGATCCGTATTCGCACAGAGTGATACCTTCTAAGGTAGAGGCCCGTTTCCTTGTGTCCAGCAGGCCTGCTTAGACTTAAGACTGCAGGTTATACGCACCTTCAGAATGAAGTGTGGACTCTGCGGGATTCGAACCCGCAACCTTCCGCCTGCAAAGCGGACGCTCTACCGTTGAGCTAAGAGCCCGTAAGGAGATTAATTGCCTTGCTGTATTTTAATACCTATCCTGCAGGACAAAGGCGAAGAGACTACCAAGCTTTATATAGTTTACTACTAAAAGTTGCTTAGCCCGTTTGCCCAGTTGCATGGGCCCGGTGAAAACTATGCCAAAAGAGGATTTCGACGATGAAGATCTCGAAGAAGATGAAGACAGCGACGACTTTGACGAAGACGAATTTGATAATGAGGAGGACAGCGGAGACGACGAGTAAGACTGCGCTGCATATTCAATTACGAGTAGACCAGCACACTGCTTTTTTATTTCAGTATTATTAGCTTAGCTGCGATGCGCATGCGCTATGCAGAAGTATCGCCATCTTCACTCTGAGGACTGAGCTGGAGTATGACTGCCAGTGGCTCTACGGTGGCCTGCGGCTGGCTCTCAGCCTCTCTCCTTGCGGCGCTTATCAGCAGCCTATCCTTGTGGAGCTCGCGCAGCACGGCCTGTGCAGCATTGGCAGGCACGCCTGGACCTGTGAGCACCTCTCCAAGTATTCTGCGCATCTCGTCAGCCATGGAATCTGCCATGTGCGAAACTGCGGATGCCTCTGCCATGGCGCTGAGCACAGGCTGGCCGTGCTGCGCCATTCCGTCGAACGGGACTGTGCGCGGCTCTAGCATATAGCCGGCGGACCTCATCTTGGCCGAGAGGTTGATAATCGCATCATTTGAGAGGTTGAGAAGCGTATTAATCTCGTTTACCAGAGCCGCATTGCCAGGGTGCCCGGTAGCATAGATGTGCGCCTTTGAGAACAGCACAAGCTGCTCTGTGTTGATGCCGTTTATGAATGCGCCAAGCTTGCTGCCTTTGTAGGACCTTGCATCCTTTATATAGTCGTCTATCATGTCCGCTACGTTGTTATAGTGGATCTCAAGAGACTTCATAAGCTCGGCTGCCTCTATGGATATGAGTTCCTGCCCCATCACTTCCATTAACGTAGGGCCTGTAATAGCAGGAGTCTGCGCAGTTACTGGGCCGGCGGCCTCTGAAGCGCCAGGGGCGCGCGAACTGGGCACTACAGTCTCAATGAACGTGATAGGATAGTCATTGATGTACGCCCTTGCCCTTTCGACGCCATGAAGCTGCAGTTCAGTTGATGCGCCCTTAACACCGTTTATGGCATGCTTGGCGTAGACAAGCTCGCTGAGCTCCTTTTCAAGAGCGGGAAGATCTATGCCCTTTAGCCTTTCAATCATCACAGCCTCATTTGATGGGGCCTTCTCAGAACCTATCCGAGCGCGCACTGCACCGCTGGCGGCGATATCATTTATGTTGGCGCTAAGGCGCCGCGCGGCCTGCTCTGCTGCAGTTAGGCTGTCTAGCTGGTTAAGCCTGCGGGCCGCAATTGCGCCTATCCCTGCGAGCTGCACGTTCAGCTCACCGAAGCGCTCGGCAGCAGTCTGTGCGTCCAGAGCGCCATTTATTGACGGTACGAGCTGGCTTCTGAGTCTCTTTATGGTCCTTCCCACAAATCCCGCATCGGTCTTTGACTGCAGGTCTCTTAGCTCATCCAGTACCCCGTATACAACATCCCTGCTCTCGCCCTGCAGATGCACTTTGACTTTATCAAGAGCAGATATGGCGCTGCCAATGCGCCCGGATGCGTCATCAAGCTTCCTGTCTATCTCCCCAGATATCCTGGCCGACTGGTTTTCCTGCCTTGCCGCGCGCCTTGGATTCTTGGATATGTACATAATAGAACTGCTACACTATGCGCATTTGGAGTATTAATAGCTTGCGCAGTCTACGACATCTTATTGCGCGCGCCTGGAACGCCTGCGCGCATTGGCGCTATGCGCGTTGGCGCGCCTGCGGTAAACGAGAATGGTCACTGCAGCAGCAACTGCAAGGGCAGCCGCTATAGGTATAATGCTTATCTGCCCAAGGCTGAGCAGCAGCGCGCCTATCTGCACCACCTGCGTTGACTGCGTCGGAGCCCATGAATAGTTGAAGGCGTTGAATGTTATGTACTGCTGGCTGGAAGGATTTGCAGAATATAGCATAGGCGACTGCGATGCATAGATTGGCTCAGGGCCGGGTGTGCCATAATACTGTGCAAATATGTCCGCGGAGCCGCTGCCGCAGGCGGTTATTATGGTATTGAAGTAGCCCATCGCATTCGTTGTAACAACCCCCACAAGACCGAGCTGGGGCGTGCATATGCCTGTGCCGTTGTCGAATACTGGGTAGCAGTACCGCGTATAACCCTGCGCAGATAGCGGGCACTTATCAGGCAGGTTGTAATTCGAGTAAATGTTGCACATAGTGTATATGGCATTGATCGGCTCAAGCAGGCTGTTCGCCGGAGGAGAGCATTCCCCTATTGAATTATAGGCAGTATGGTATGTCACTACGTTTGGTGATATCCAGTACGATCCGCTAGGGTACTGGTTTATTGCATTGTATTCAAGCCCGTTGTACACAGGATTTGCAAGCTGGCATGCAGATGAGGGTATGGCATTTGAGAATATGCAGTTTATGGCCTTTACAGGCTGTTCGAGAGCATTGAAGCCGATCGTATCAAGGTTGACCTGGTAGTACAGATAGATCGGGCTGTTCTTGAGAGGTATGAAATTAGACGTGAACGGCTCTGTCCATCCGGCCGTGCCGTTTATTGTAAGCGCAGTCTGGTTTGAGTTTATGGCGTTGACGGCCTGCGTCACCGTGAGATTTATTGCCGTTATGTTTGCTACGTCTGCATCAAGAGGCATGTACAGCGTATTGTTGAATCTGTCGTTGTATACGAAGACCAGCCTGTGATATCCGTATGGACTATGGCCACCATTCGCAGCGCCGGTGAGCGACAGTCTCAGGGCCATATCCTGGATAGGGAACTTGTACCAGTTGAACAGGTCCACAAGCAGCGGGGCCGATGTCAGGGTGTTGAACGTATTATTCACATTGTATACGCTGCCGGTATTTGTGAGCGATGGTACGCATGTAGGACCTATGCACGGCGGGTTTAGAGGATTTGTAGTGAAATATTCGTAGCCGGGATAGGCTCCCTGGGTGAATGTGTCAGTTGCATAGGTGTATTGATTTGTGGCGTTTATTATGCCCTGCTGGTTTGTGTACGGGGTAAAAGAGCTGTTGACGTACACGGCGCCGAATATCCTGTTTGTGAGTATGTTGTATAGCATCTGGCTGGGCACTGTAACTGACGTGAGGTTGGATGCGTAATAAGAAGTTATGTTCTGCCCTGACTTGGCGTATGTGTCGCCGCTCTCCACCTGCGCGCGCTGCGGGTTGGAATTGGTGTTGCCCTGGCCGTTCTGAGACGATGTGGTGTAGTTGAAGATCGTCTGGGTGCCGGTAGTGGGCGTCTTGTACTTTGACAGTTCGCTAGGCACTGCGCATGTGGGCGAGCTGGGATTTATGTTTGATACCCAGTACTTGTACTCGTATGTATACTGCATTGGGAGCACGGTATACCCAGATATTACACTGTTTATTGACGTTGCAAGCTGCGGCAGGCCGGAGGCGGTGCTGAAGCTGGTAAGGGATGATCCGCTGTATTGGTTGTTGTAATAGTTACCAAGGTTAGTAGCCTCGTTGTTCAGGTTTGACTGAGAATTTGATGAGCCGCTTGCAACGCTGCCCAGAGGGCCTATGGAGGAGTATATGCCTGGTATTGAATATATCTGATAGGAGCCCAGGTTGCTGTCGTACTCGAATGCGTTGGGCAGAGTATACACCGGCGCAGACAGGCTGTCCACAATGGTCCTGTACTGGCAGGCGCTCTGTCCAGCCTCATAATTGTCCTGCACCTGTATATTGCCCCCGTTGGCTCCTGAAGCTGTGCCGATAGACTGCCCAGTGTAGCATGCGTAGGTAAGCTTAGGATAGTTGTTGCCTCCTATTGACTGCGTGTAGTTCTGCGGCGCTATGTTTGCCATGAGAAGCTCTCCCTGCTGGTTTGCGTACGCGCCTGCGCTGCCTATGCCGCCCGGGCCTCCGGGATCGCCGTTGCCCCCGCGCGTTGTCACAGTGGAGATTGATGGTATGTACAAGGTCATGGAATAGTTGTAGTTGACGCTAAAGCCAGTCCATATGAGCGGAAACGCCCCGGGACCTCCGGCGCAGTTATTTACAAGGCAGTTCCAGGACCTGACAAGAGGCCCTACTGGCCTGAGCGATCCGGGGTAGCTGGGATCTGGATTCTGGAAGCAGTAGGCCCTGTTGGCGCCACATATGTTTAGCGAGTAGACGTCCTTTGCAGTGCTAGAGGCAAGGGGCGTGTTTTGTATGCTTATATTTGCAGATAGTATCCATCCGTACGGCGGATAATACAGAGGGCTTGTCTGGGTGTACCTGTTCAGCGCAGTATGTGCCTGGTTCATTATCCACAGGTCAGGCGCATAGGTTGGATCCACAGGCACGTCCACCCCGCTGGAGTTGATTATCCTTACCATCGGCATGTTGAACGCTATTCCGCCCTTCTCAGCGCCGCATCCGCCTCCAAAGGATTTGGAGGTGCAGATCTCCCCAGTGATGCCGTACCAGTCATCGAATACGTACAGGTAGCCTCCGACATCCTGTATTCCAAGCGGATGGTGGTAATTGGAATTAGAGTTGCATGCGCTGTATACAAATACGTCGGTCTTGCAGGTCTGCGCATACCATGCAGACTTGTCGAGAAGGTCCTGGGTGAGCCCTCCGGCTCCGCTGCCGCCGGGGTTGTACTGGTTAAGCAGTGTGGTCTCATTGGCTATTATGTTCTTCATGATGTCGTCCGCCCGAGTGCACTGCTGGGCGCCATTCCCGCAGTTTATAGTAACTCCGTAGAGTCCCCCATTCGCCAGGAAGTCGGTTATATTCAGGGCAGGCGGATATGTTGACTGCTGCTGCGATGTGAACGAGAATGCAGAGGTATTATAGTAAAGCACGTTGCTTGTTGAGAAGTTAAGGCTTATGGCGCCAGAGTACTGCAGCTGGTTGTCGTACTCCAGTATGTAGCCGCTCTGGAAGCCTGCAGTGTATATCTGCGATGCAGTAGGTGACACTGCCAGCTCCGGGAACACCTGTCCCCCCGTGCATGCCTGCGTAGGCGCAGGTGAGCCGGATGACGGCAACGGGCACATGGGCTGAGCGCTTATGCTTATAGGGCCATTGCCTATTACGTTCGTGATCTCGACAAGCCACCAGCTGTTGGGCTCTGGCCAGCCACCGTTAACCTGCACGTACCCGTTTATGAATACGTCCCCGTAATCGTCTGCAGATACGTTCGCAGGGCTGAATGAGACCTGCTGCGCAGTGGTACTGTAGTACTTGGCTATTATTCCAAGCAACGGCATTGAGTTGCTTACAGGTATCGCATTTACTATGTATAGCTTCTGGTTCTGCAGCTGCGCTACGTTGGACCAGTATCCAGTCCATTCAGTATTGTATGCCTGCAGAGTATTCGTGCCTGTGACCAGATTGGGTTGGTAATATGTGGTATTGTATTCCCCTGCGGGTATCTGTGTCAGTATATATAGATTGATCCCTGCACCGGTAACAGCATTGTAGTACGGCATCATGCTCGCAGGCATCGCAGGTCCTGTGTCCACAGTCGTAGTTCCGCTAGCCCCACTAGCCCCAGCGAATGATAGAGGGCTGTATGACGAGCTTGGACCCTGCAAAGCGATCCTTGAGTTTGATGCCTGTGCGGGCGGCTGGGCAGGAGCTGCAGCAACTGCGCCGCTGCCTGCCTGTCCTATGTAATTGCCCAGTATGAATACATATCCGTTAGGCGTAGCGGTTATTGAGTTGGGGTCCAGATTTGCTGTATACGAGGGCGGAGCTGCTGCAGCAGTGGTTGTTCCCCCGCCACCTCCGCCGGTTGTGCCTCCGCCGCCGCCAGTTGTAGTGCCTGCGCCACCGCTCACGGCCACAGGATCCGGAGTGGTGCAGGCGCCGTTCGCACCAGTTGTAGCCGCATTCTGCACAGCCTGCGTGGATCCGAACAGAGTGTCGACCTGGTTAAGTATTGCAGATGAATATGAGGCTTCTCCGCCGCCTGGCCTGCCTATGGCATACGTGCCTCCGGCCCAGGTGCTGAAGTCGCAGGTATCCTCGATCTGCCTGCCGCAGTATCCGGCATAGCATACGCCGAGATTGGATGCGTAGTAGTTGGTTATTCCAAGAGGACCGGTCGTTGCTGCCTGAAGGGACGCTAGCGCAGTGTTAATCGTATCGCCGCTGGCGCCTGGAGGCCCGGGATTGACATTGAAGTCGTACATGTCATATGAGCCGCCGAAATCAGAGGGGTTGTAGCATCTCCACCCCACACCAGGCACATCCAGCGCCTCTATGCCGCCTGGAGGCGTAGTGAATCCACCTCCGACGCCCTGCTGCCCTCCGCCGACGGTGTAGCTCCACCAGTTGAAGCAGTTCTGCGTGCTTGTAGGATCACCGGCGCCATATGGCTGCGGATACTGGGCATAGACGCATGCTCCGCACTCCGCGCCAGTCATCTGCGAGAAGACATACTCCCATGGGAAGCCGTATGCGTTTCCAAGTTCCTCTGCGCCCTGTATCTCGATGCTTAGGAACTGCTGCGATGCGAGGAATGAACCACCTTGCTGCGATGAGACTATACCTGACAGGCATGCCACCAGCGTGTTTGCATCGGCAGGATTGCAGTTGCCCGAGCCGCCACCTCCGCCACCGCCGCCTCCGCCTCCGCCACCGCCACCGCCGCCTGCACCGCCAGTTGCAGTAGCAGTTGGCTGGCCGAATGGAACAAGGATCCCTGCGCCAATGCCCGGCAGCGCAGCAAACTCAGCTCCCTTGTTTGCCCTGTTGAAATAGCCAAGCTGCTGGTTGTAGTTGGCAAGAAGCAGGCCGGTATTGTTTATAAGTATTGGATCTATCGTATTCTGCGGCGCGTAATAGTTGTAAGGGCTGTAGATATCATATGATAGTGCAAGGTTGAACTGATTGGAAGGCACGGAGTTGATGACGTTAGCGCTGTACATGAAATATGGAAGAAGATCGGTGTTCACTGCGCCCCCGCCGAACTCCTGGAATGGGAGGTTGATGTTCTGCACGCTTACAAGCCTGACCTGCTCATTGAGTGCGTATCCGTAAGTACATGTTGAGGGCGGCGGAGAATCGTACACCATCTGCTCTGTGGCGGTTGGAGTCCAGCCAAGGCCTGCGGCCAGCTGCGCACTTATGGTCGACAGGTCCACGTATTGCGTAGTCCAGGTCCATATGCCCTGCTGCCCAAGGGCCTCTGCAGGAGTGAACACGTAGGATCTCTTGTTGAATGTAGAGGAGATGAAGTTGCCGCTACTTGTCATTAGCTCAGGTGAATAGCCCAGGTTTGTTATGGCAGTAAGCATCGCGCCGCTGAAGCTTAGTATAACATTGAAGGATGTGCTGCTTGGAAGGCCAGGGCCGGGAGGCTGGTTCGGGTATACATTCATGTATGCGGTGACTGGGGGGTTTGAGGCTGCCTGCGCTGCCAGGCACGTGTCCCCGGCTATCCTCCAGTCGCCATAATCTGTGGTCGATGCGTAGAAAAGCTGGGTGGGAGTTGTTGGGGTTGGGAGCTGAGGGGTCTGCGGGCATGTTATTAGGTATAGCGAATTTGCGGTATTGTACTGCCACACAGGCATTGCAGGAGACAGAGGGCTTGGCGCAGTGCCTGACTGCCCCAAGATATAGCTCGCTGTTCCAGAGTATGGCGCAGTAACTGTGTATGTAGAGGTCGATTGCG
>DAHVAU010000002.1 GCA_027314465.1 Microcaldota archaeon | reverse complement strand
ACACCAGCGATTTATAGAGGCAAAAAGCATTAACCTATCTCGCTTTGTGCAGAAGGCATTAGATGATGAGATAGAAGCTCAGGGTTGGAAAGAATGAAAAAATCAGATGCTCAAATTTTACTTCTAAATTCAATAGATAGGCGTTTGGAAAGAAGTGAATGGATTCAAATGAGCACATGTGTCTTCCTTTTAGGTTTAACTACTGCACTAATTTTTATGGGGTATTATCAATCAAATTTATCAATAGACTATATTGTGATTTACGTGTTGTCTTTACTAAATGGTGTCTTTATAGGCTTTTTAATTTTGAAAGGTTTAGATAATTTACCACGAAAGTTAGTTGGATGAAATTTATAGAGTGAACTGACGAATGCGACACTACAATTCAACTGACGACTTTGTTGACAATATCAGAATTCGCAAGCTTTAAATATGATAAAAAACAGATATTACTCTTGGGTATTGGGATGGCAAGAAACCAGATTGGTAGGGGGTGTGCTGCGCAGGTCCAACTGGGACCTGGCACAGTAAACGAGTCTGTGTTCCGCGAACCTGCAAATGGCGAAGCGGAACTAATTGGAAACGACTGGGAGGCGACTGCGCAGACTGCTGATATAGTAGCTGCAGTAGAGATGCTAAGGATCCTGCAGGGCGCTTAGCTCTCAGTATCCAGTATCTCAAGCATCTGCCCCTGCCCCAACCCGGAAGGGAACGGATCTAGCCTAACTATCACGAACGGGTCTTCTGTGCTAACTACTGTGCCTGGCCATGTCTTGCCTAACTTGTCAACGTACTGCGCCTTCTTTCCGATAAGGGTGTTGAGGTCAACCTCCTCGCTTGGTGTTGCGGCCAGATGATCCTTGTCAAGAGACGTCACTATGGCATATATCATGCAAATCGCTAGTATCTGCAGCTAATCCTTAATAAAGATTGGCTGCTCCACTAGAATTCCACTGTGCTCTTGTCATATGCAGACTCTATGCGCACCATGCCGCTGCCTGCAACCGCAAGACCAATAACGCCTGCGCCGAATCCCGCACCGTGAGCTATACTGAGCACCAGATCTACACTGTGCCTATCCACGGCTATAACATATCCAACGCCGTTGTTGAATCTTGAATACATCTCTCCAGGGCTTACTCCAAACTCCTTGTGCACATACTCGAAGAGTTCTGGCACCGGTCTATGGCCATCTCTTGCTACTGCTATGTCAAGGCCCCTGTTCCTGGGAATCAGCTCAGCCAGCTTTGACATGCCACCTCCAGTTATGTGCACCATGCCGTGTATGTGGTCTCTGGGCGCCATGCCCTGTCTCTCGAATGTGTCTATCATCGCCATGATTGCAGGCAGGTATATCAGCGTGGGTCTGGTCAACTCCTCGCCTACAGTAGTTCCCCAAGGCAGTCTGGAATCAATATCCATGCCGCGCCTTGTGAATTGGCCGCGCTCTCCGTAGAGAAAACTCAGTCCGTTGCTGTGTATGCCATTGCTGTCAAGGCCCACAATCACATCTCCTCTCTTCAGTCTTGGGAATATCTCTCCGTGAAGTTTTGGCCTGCCTGACACGAACATGCTTATCTCCATGCCCTGCACTGTGTTCACTATGGCGGTCTCTCCGCCAGTTATCACTATCGGATAATGGTGCCCTTCGAACTCCCACTTGTTAGCCATGCAGACTCTCACTATCTCGCCTACGACTGCATGTATGCGCTCAGGCATTTCCTTCTGGAAAATGGCGACATTGCTCAGCCACATCGGCACGTATCCTCCCTCGCCAAGATCATCGAGCGTCATTGCCATGGCATCCCTTGCAGCCTCATTCATCGTGCCCATCTTCCAGTGCAGCGCTCCCTTAGTGCCAATGCCATCGGCTACAGGCTGCTCCATATCTGCGTACTGCCTGCCCAGCGCTGCGCTGTCAGTCACCTTCACGAATCGCTTGCCTCGCTGTATGACCTTTATTGGGCCATGGTCCGGCTGCGTCTTTTTGATGAGCATGCGAGTCTGGGCATTGAACGGCTTTGCAGGATCATACACGTAGTCTGAATTCGGCTCCTTTCTTCTAACGCTTGCTGCCATAATATCACTTATCTATAGTTTCAAACCAGGGTGCTATATTAAGTTAATCCCGAGTTTCGTAAACACCTATGGCAAGGATTTATAATCTTTAATTGGCAGCATCTAAATGCATGCACTCTGAGTGGTATGAATGAATAGAAAATCGATGTACGCCATTGTAGCAATTGTCATCATAGTAATAGCAGCTGCGCTAATATTTATGAGCACATATGGATCTGGAAGCGGCCAGTATCTTGTTCAGTACATAAACAAGCCGGTGCCGCAGAGCCTTGTATCAATGCTTAATGTATCAAGCGCGGTGAGCAACAAGGTAGGACTTGGTGTAGTTACACCTCTATCCTCATCGTACTCTGGCATAAAGAAGATAACTGCAGCGCCTCTTACAAGCAACGGGAAGCCGGAAGTGCTTTACATAGGTGCGGAGTACTGCCCATACTGCGCAATAACCCGATGGAGCATGATAATAGCGCTCTCAAGGTTCGGCACGTTTTCCAACCTTCACTACATGATATCCAACACGAGCGATCCCGAGGCTCCAGGCACGCCCACTTTTACATTCTACGGCTCATCTTATACGAGCAACTACATAGACTTCGTGCCTGTGGAGACGCAGAACCAGACAGAGCGTGCGCTGCAGACGCCAAGCGCGCAGCAGGGCTACATATTCTCAAAATTCAATCCCGGCGGCGGAATACCGTTCATAGACTTCGGGAACCAGTCGCTGCAGCTTGGCGCTCTCGCAGATCCATTCACCATACAGAAGTACAACTGGACGCAGATAGCCTCGCAGCTGCCGGTAACCAACTCGTCAGTGTCGCTCTCACTTGTAGGCGCTGCTGATGTGGAGACTGCAGAGATATGTGCAATAACGAACTTCACGCCATCGAGTGTGTGCTCTCAGCCTTACGTAAAGCAGGTACTAAACAGCTAAGGTGCATAGCATGCAGGGAAGCAGACTGAGGACTGCCGCATACGCAATAGGAGCCATAGGGTTACTGATAAGCATATACCTCGTACTGGTGACATACTCTGCTGCGCCTCTGGTGTGCCCTGACAAAGGGGTCATAAACTGCGAGAATGTGCTGACGAGCCAGTACGCCAAGATATTTGGTGTTCCAAATGTACTTCTGGGCATAGTGTTCTTCGTTGCAGAACTTGCCGCTATAAAGCTGTACTTCGGCAAGGACCAGCTTATAGTCTACAACGCCCTGGGCATAGCTTTCGTGGCGTACTACATATTCGCGGAGTACATGGTAGGCAGCATATGCATATTCTGTACGGGTGTGCATATCTGCGTGCTGTCCCTTCTGCTTATATCAATCAAGGGATACGGCAAGAGCCGTGCTACATCTTCATGAGCTTCTTCTCTATCTCCACAAGCACGTCCAGTATAAGTCCGGCAACGAAGAACAGGAATCCAACCACCACAAGCAGGAATGCCAGTAGCGCCCTGCCCGTGAGAGTGAACGTGCCGCTGTGCAAATACTGCAGCAGTACTCCCACTCCAACAACAAGTCCTGCTATTATTACCAATACGCCTATGCCTCCGAATACCAGCAGCGGGCTGTAGTCCCTCAGCTGCCTCATGAGATGCGATGCCACGTTGATACCATAGGCCAGCTTTGACCTTGTCAGTTTAGACTCTCCCTGCCTTCTTTTATAATACTTTATGTCCACCTGCCTTACTCGGTATCCTCTCCTTGCCAGTTCTATGGCAAAAAAGGCTATCCCGGCCCTGTACGGGTCAACATCCCTGATGCTATCGAACGCCTCCCTCTTTACTACGAATAGGCCGGTGAGAACGTCGTCTATATGGGCCTTGTAAAACGTGCTGAACATCTTGCTCAGCATTGCGTTCCCGAACCTCAGATAGCCATTCATAGATCCTTCCTCCAGATGGTGCATCCTGTTTCCGAGCACAAGCTCAGCCTTCCCCTCCTGCACAAGGCGCACTCCTGCTGCAATGCCGCTTATATCGTGCGTGTCATCCCCGTCAGTGCTTGCTAGTATCTCGCCATGCGCATGCCTGAGCCCCTGCATCACTGCATTCTCTACCCCCCTGTCCTTCTGCCGTATAACTACGGCTCCTGTGGCCTTGAGCCTCTTATAATAAGCCTCGCCGCTCTTGTCCACTACTATTATCTCGACGTTGCCCAGCAGTTTCCTTATCCTGCGTATCAGGCCGAAGACGCTCTCCTCCTCTATGGTAGGTATGACAACACTTATCTTGGGGCCCATCGCATCCGATATATTACTGGATGAAAGCTTTTTATTGCATCTGTGTATGCTACGAAAGCGTGGCCAACGTTTTTATATCTATACTGCGTATATTCAAATTAGTTTAAATTAAAACTAGTGACGCCATGCCTGGGAAGAGACGAGCCGCAGATCTTGACAGCGGCATGAAGAAAGGCATACTGAAGATAATGATACTCAGCTACATCTCCAGCCACAAGACATATCCGTATGCGCTGCTCAAGACTATGAAGACCACCACAAATATACATGGCAGCAACGCATTCAAGGGGATAACAAAAAACGACGTGTACAACCTTGTATCAAGCCTTGAGAAGGACGGGTTCATGACAGGGAGGGCTAGACTGAAGGGCAACAAGGTGCAGAAGGTATTCACTGTGACTGCAAAGGGCAGGAACGTGGTGAAGAACAAGGAGAAGATATTGGGCGAGATGATAGTCGCTCTTACCAGGCTGGTCAGGGAGGAGGGTTTCGATGGCTAAGAACATACTGGAGATACGCGGTCTTGTGAAGAGGTTCGGCGACTTCACGGCAGTGAACGGCATAGACTTCGAGATAAAGGAGGGTGAGATCTTCGGCATATTGGGGCCTAACGGGGCAGGAAAGACCACCACCATCAACATGATCTTAGGTCTGCTCAAGCCCACCTCGGGCACTATAGTGGTCAACGATATAGATATAACAAGGGGCCATGGCAACGAGGTAAAGACCATGATGGGCCTAATGACGCAGGAGACTGTGGTAGACGGTGATCTCACTGCCTATGACAATCTGGAGATAGCTGCCCAGCTCTACCATGTCCCGAAGGACAAGATACCGCAGAAGATAAAGGAGGCTCTGGATGAGGCTGAGCTCACCCAGTTCTCCAACAGGGCGGCCGGTACATTCTCCGGCGGCATGCAGCGCAGGCTGGCTCTAGTAAAGGCGATGGTACAGGATCCAAAGCTGCTGATACTAGACGAGCCTACCACAGGCCTTGACATCCAGAACAGGGTCAGCATGTGGGGTCACATAAAGGATCTTGTGAAGGGAGGCGTCACCATAATACTAACAACGCAGTACCTTGAGGAGGCGGATGTGCTCTGCGACAGGATAGCAATAATAGATCATGGCAAGATAAAGGCCATAGGCACGGCATCCGAGCTGAAGAGGATGGTAGGCACAGGAAGGATGCTGGAGATGATATTCGAGGATTCCAGCCATGCGCAGCACGGCGCAGAAGTTATAAGGAGCCACTTCAAGGTCAGCGCCACAGTGAAGGACGACAGGGTGGATGCAGTAATAGAGAAATGGGATCCGCGTATACTCACGGAGGTGTTGTCCGCACTGGACAGGAAGAAGATAGAAGTATCTTCGGTAAATGTGCACTTTCCGACTCTGGACGACGTATTCATCAAGCTTACTGGTTCAGGCATGCGCGATTCGGCAAGCGAGAGCTACACATCTGCGCGTTCGGACATGTTCGTGAGAGGGAGGAGATAACATGGACATAGTCGATGAGTCAATGTCGCTGTTCAAGCGCGAACTGCTAATATTCAAAGCCAATCTGAGGACCAATGTGATGAGGTCCCTGATATTCCCCCTAGTCATAATAGTGTTTTTCGGGAATATAGGCACAAGCGTGCACAATGTGCCTGTATCCGTAGTCAACTACGCTAACAATGCCCAGTCGCTACAGTTCATGAACGCCTTGGAGGCGGGACAGGTGCTGGGCATACAGTCAGTGACAAACGAGCAGGCTGCGCTTAACCAGCTGCAGCTTGGCAATGTGCAGCTTGTAATAATCATACTGCCTAACTTTCCAAGCCAGAATCAAAAGGTCCCAGGGGTGCAGGTATACTATTCAAACACTCAGCCAACAGTCATAGCCGGCGTGCTTCCAACAATAACCGCCACCGCGGAGCATTTTGGCGGGGTATCAACATCAAGCTCCATTGCCGGCGCAAAGCCAAGTTCGCCATCGCAGCCTGTACAAAGCACCCCAAGTACAGTGGCATCAAGCGCTCTGTACTCCGCAAAGTCCAGCTATCTGACATTTCTTACCGGCGGGCTTCTTGCCATGGTCGTAGTGTTCTCTGCGCTGTTTGGCGGAGGGGTCGCATACCTGTCGGACAGACAGCTAGGCATAATAAAGGCGTTCTTGATAACGCCGATAAACAAGAACGCGATAGTCATCAGCAGGATGCTATCAGGGGCGCTGCAGGGCCTCATCTCCGCAATGCTCGCACTGCTCATAGGCATGGCATTCGGAGTGACCCTGTCCATGGGGATCTTGGCAATAGTGTACATAATAATAGTCACTGTAATAGTGGGGCTGGGATTCGGTGCGCTGTCCATGGTAGTGGCATCAAAGGTCAAGAGGGTCGATGCATACACCATATTTGCCCAGGCCGTAGGCCTGCCACTGTGGTTTATCTCCGGCGGCATAACTCCGATATCAAGCCTGCCCTCGTGGCTTGCATCGATATCTGCCATAGATCCTCTCACGTACGCTACAGACATAAACAGGGCAGTCATAATGCAGGGGTTCATATCCGCAAGCCAGCTCATAACGGACATGGGCGTGCTGGTCATCTTCACTATAGTCCTGGCACTGCTCGCATTCAAGACGTTCAAGCCTACGATAGAATAATTGATGATAACACTTGGTGAAAAAATGGAGCACAAACACGCATTATCTGCAGCGATACTGTTGGCATTAGCCCTTATGGTATCCACGGCAGGCGCGCAGTCAGACGCGCTCTCTCTGGCAAATCTGGCAGTATACCCCCAGCCGGCAGTGGCAGGTGGCAACATAACACTAGCATTCCAGCTGTACAACTCGTACGTCAACCAGCTCTCTCAGGTGAACTTGGGCCTTGAAGGCACATACCCT
Source organism: Microcaldota archaeon (assembly GCA_027314465.1). Taxonomy (GTDB): domain Archaea; phylum Micrarchaeota; class Micrarchaeia; order Micrarchaeales; family CABMGC01; genus JAJZNA01. Next base: position 2,949 of record DAHVAU010000002.1, on the reverse strand, counting down.
CTGCTCAACTACTCTCCATCAGCAACGTACCTGATATCACAGATACCGGAGGGCCTTTACGGTGGCACAGTTCCGTTCACCTACAAGATACACCTGCCTAGGAACATGAATGCGGGCACCTACACGCTTGATGTAGTAGCCACGTACCAGACAACAGGGCCTGGTCCAACATATTCCCCAGTCTCATCGTCATCCACGATGCCAGTAACCCTCTACGTAAGGGGCGCGCCTAACATCAAGCTCACTGCAAGCTCCCAGACGGCAATCTCCCCGGGATTGCAGTCAACCGTCACCATAACAGCGCTGAACGTAGGCACTGACAACGCGACTGACATCATCGTTACGATACCAAACTCGCGCAACTTCAGCATTGCGGGATCATCCATGTTTAATCTGGGCACTGTGGGTCCGCAGAGATCCGCAATGGCAAGCGCGATACTTATTGCCAACTCAACGTTGCAGCAGGGCACTGCGATGCTGCCCGTCACGGTGAGCTATGAGACGCAGTACAACTCCACAATCAAAACGTACAACCAGAGCGTACCTGTGACAGTATCGCTGGGAGTGCCAAACATAGTCGTGGGAGTTGCAGGCGCAGCTCCTTCATCGCTATATCCTGGCACGAACCAGACCCTGATGCTCTATGTGCAGAACATCGGCAGCGGCATTGCATAGAACGTCACTATCTCAGTGCCAAGCACACCTAACATAACTGCTGCAAGCTCTGCATCCAGGATATTCATAGGTACTCTGGCTGCAGGAGCGTCAACATCCACTGGCGTACTTGTAACGGCAAACAAGAACGATTATCTTAGCAGCTACCCTCTTCCGGTGCATATATCTTACCAGAACGCGAACTATAACGCCACTGTAAACAAGACTGCCTCCATTCCGATAACGCTGCAGTCAATAGCGCAGTTCAACGTCACTTCAGTGGGCGGGGATCTGTCTCCAGGCGCCACGTATGTGCCTGTGACTCTGACTGTAAGGAACACTGGCAATGAGCCTGCGCAGGCAGTCACGTTCAGCCTGCAGACCATATACCCGATATCGCAGGTGACTCCTAACGCATACGTGTCCTCCATAGCGCCAGGGGCATCTGCAAACGTCACATTCTACGTCAACGTAGATTCGCAGGCAAACGCAGGGCAGTATCCGCTCACCATATACGAGCAGTGGACGCAGCCTAGCGGAGTGAGCAGCCAGCAGTACTCTGCATCGCAGAACTACTACGCAATGGTGTCAAGCGGTGGGAGCATAGGACTGGGGATACCTGCCATAATCGTCATAGTGGCCATAGTCGCGATTGTGTACCTAATGGTACTGAGGCCCAGGATGGCTGCAAAGAAGGCGAAGAGGTAGCACCAGTGCGCATTAAAAATATTGGCGCCAAGATAGGTCAGTGTTAACATGGACGCTGAGATAGGGATAATAGGCGGATCGGGTTTCTATTCCCTCCTAGACAATCCGGAGCAGGTAGAGCTGGAAACAAAGTACGGTAAGCCTAGCGGGCCAGTCAGTCTAGGCTCAATCGGCGGAAGGAAGGTTGCGTTCCTCTCCCGCCACGGACCAAAGCATACATTCCCTCCGCACAAGGTCCCATATCGTGCTAACATAGAGGCACTGGACTACCTGGGCGTAAAGCGCATAGTCGCCACCAGCACAGTGGGATCGCTGGATCCGAGATACGGGCCCGGCGATTTCCTTCTATTTGACCAGTTCATAAACGCCACTTACGGAAGGCCGGACACATTCTACGACGAAAGCAAGATCGTCCACGTCAGCGTTGCGTATCCCTACTGCGAGGATCTCAGGGGTGTTGCAGCAGAAGCCGCAAAGACCATGGGCATAGACCTCAAACCTACTGGCACTGTAGCAGTCATAAACGGCCCAAGGTTCTCAACAAAGGCGGAGTCACAGTATTTTGGCAGGGCTGCAGGTGCAAACGTCATCAACATGACGCAGTATCCTGAAGTAGTTCTTGCAAGGGAGAAGGCGATATGCTACCTGGGCATAGGGCTTGTAACCGACTACGATGCGGGGCTGGAAGGCAGGGAAGACATAAAGCCCGTCACCATGTCAGAGGTGCTGCAGATATTCGCAAAGAATGTGGACAAAGCAAAGTCTCTGATAGGCAGCGTGGTGCCAAAGATAGCATCTTCGCGCTCATGCGCGTGCGCAAAGGCTCTTGAGGGCGCCACGAGCGGCTGAGCCATAGGCATATATACCACGGAAACTTAATCCAGCTACGGTGGAAATATGGCCCGTTTAGCCACAGCAATTGCATATAGGAAGGCTGCAGATTCGGTGATAGACGCTGCGCACAGGCTCTACGTGCGCGGCATGAACTCGACCATGTCCGGCAATGTCAGCGCCAGAACAGGGCCGGATACAATGCTGATAACTCCTGCAGGATACGACAAGGCATCGATAGGCATAGCACAGCTTTCTGCTGTAAGAATAAGCAGCGAGTCAAAGGCACGTGCAAACGGCCCTGATCCATCCTCAGAATTCCGAGTTCATACGCGCATATACGCGGCCATGCCGGGCGTCAATGCGTTGGTGCATCCACACCCTCCTTATTCATTATCAGTCATAAGCGCCAGGGGCGCAGGTTCAATCGAGGCTCTAGCCTCCAGCGAAGATGAGTATGCGTATTATGTGGGCATGGTGGGTGTGGTAAGGGGTAAGGCCGGCAGTGTAGGGCTTGCCGATGCTGTTGCATCTGAGGTACAGCGTGGCGCAACTGTAGTGATAATGGAAAATCACGGAACTGTTGGGATAGGGGCGTCGATGCATGAGGCACTGGGCAGGGTGGAGGCGCTTGAGCACATGGCCAAAAGGTATTATATTGCGCAAATGCTAAGGAGATAGCGCGGTGTGTGTCTATGGCTGAAGCGTCGACGAACGTAGTGCCCATAAGATGGGATGACCAGAAGGCCGAGATGG
>DAHVAU010000067.1 GCA_027314465.1 Microcaldota archaeon | reverse complement strand
CCAGGCGCAGGCGCGCGCGCTGAAGGCAGCAATGAGGATGCGCCAGGGGTGACGGGGGCGCATGCGAAGGAAACTACCGTACCTGAGCAAAGGCAGATCCCCAGATGCGCGCAGGGGCATGGAGCAGTACAATGCATCATTTATACTGGAGACAGGTGCCAGCAAGCAAGCGGATCCTGGCAAGCGCGCCGAGATTCTGGAAGCTGCAGCTGAGATGGCGTACAGGGCATATGAGAGCAGCGTCCACCGCAGGACAAGAAGCGATGCACGGGGGAGGGCAGTGCGCCTGTATCTGGAGGCTGCCTCAGGATTCGTACACAGATTCGACATGTTCAGGGCCAGATATGATGTGGAGATGGCGGCATTGGCCGCAGCGAATAAGGCAGAGGCCAATGCAACTGCAGCTGCACTAAGACGTCTTGCCGATATCGAGTTGGAAAGGGTCCCCCCAGTCATGGATCCGGCAGTGTTCTCCAAACTGCACAGGGGAAGACCAAAGCCCGGGAGATTTACAAAATAACAGCAATATCCCTTATTTTGGCAAAATACGTCAGTGCTTAAATATCACGGAAGGCACAATAGCCTCATGAACAGTGCAAAAGCGTCAGCAAGGCTGAAGAGCGCATATGAGCACAGGTCTTCGTTAAAGAGGCATGAGTTCATAGGACTGATGAGGGATGCGGGCGTGGATGTACGCCCTGCCAAGGGCGGAGACGTCGTGCTCAGCTACGCAGGAGAGAAGGTCTCTATGAACGGCCATACCAGAAACGAGATCGGATACGGATACTTCAAGCCGATAGTGGAGTCATTGCGCCTGTTCTAAGCTGCAAGCCCATAGCAAGTAATAAATGCTTTTAATGAGATAGTATGGCAGCAGAATACCCCTGCGCAATCTGCGCAGATCAGCATTCAGGTGAGTAATTTGAACCCCAGAGAGATACCTAATCCCATGTTCACTAGGAGGAGCGCTGACATGGCCCTGCAGAGAATGGAACGGGCGAGAAGCGAACTCACCACAGCAATGCTTGCAGCAAGGCGCAGATTCGGCGAGCAGCTGCCTGCGCGCAGAGGGTTCTCGTCAGAGGGCATAGCGTCTGACGAGAGGATGCACAGGAGCATGTTTGCAGATCTTCACACGCACTACTTCGATACGCTGGCAGATACCCATCTTAGCTTCAGACCAGGCAGGCACGCTGGCTCTATAGAAGGGGCTCCTGCTCTTGACGTGGCAAGCCAGGCAGCATACCTGGCATACAGCCTGCACAGAGCCGAGCTGCTGAATGCTGCGCAAACTGTGGCAGGAGCCAATAATCCAAGGGTTGTAGTTACGGCATACAGGCGCGCACTGCTCGATTCAGCACACTTCCAGCGCATCATGGGCCTGGCTATCCAGGCGCACGAGAGTCTTCCCACTGCCATGATAGAGGGCCTGGGCAGGGGCAGCAGCTATCTGGGATATCTGCAGGACCTGAAGACAATTAGGGACCTGCGTGAGATACGCAGGAAGCTGGAGCCGTAGCCCTATCATAATAACAAAGATCTTCCTGAGTTATGGTAAAAGTCCAATACCTTAAATATCAGGCCAACGCATAATCAGATACGGCCTGGCGCCTTGACTGCGCATGTGCCAAGATTAAGCTCCCAGAGGATAGATAGGTTATGACGAACGCATTCGAGCGCAGACTGCCCAACATGCCCAATCTGTCCAGGCTCTCGCAGTGGCAGGGACGCAATGTAATAGTAGACGACGTGGTCAGGTCCATGCATCGTGCAATAGGGCAGATAGACAGCGCCGAGCGCATAGCGTCTTGCAGGAGGGCAGAGGAGATGACTGCCCACACTGAGAGTGCAATGCGCGAGCTTGTACAGCTGGTTCACGCGAATGACGACAATGCTCTGACCAGGGTAGCATTCAGTGCTATAAACGAGATAGCATCGGCCCAGCCCATATTGCGCGGGATAATAGCCGACAGGATAGAGAGGGAATGGTACAGCCATACTCTGCGCAGCGAGCGCAGGCCGTGATGGGCATCACGTCAACTGCCCATCAGAAGATAAGTGTTAAATACAGGGAACAATAAAATAATTGGTAGATAGGATGAGAGTTTATAGACCTACAGCTGAGCGATACGAAGAGGCTCTGAAGACGGGGAAGATGTCAGGGGGAAGAATACCTGGCGCTGAGAGGATAGCAAGCCACCTTGATGCAACTACGGTTGCGGATGTGCTGGTGAAGACCAGGGGCGCACTTGCAATAGGCCGCATGTACCGTGCAGGCGCCTCTACCAGAAATGCACTGAAGAGGAGCGTAAGGGAAGGCAGGCAGTCAATAGAGACTGAGGAGCAGAGGCTCAGGATCGACGCCGTTAACGCGTATCTCAAGGAGCATGCGCCAGAGTACGTCGAAAAGATGGACAGGGGCTCCGCGGATCTGCTACGCATAGCTGAGCGCAAGAAGGTATCCGAGGCGTTCAGGGCTAGCGCGCTAGAAGCAGAGCGCAAGTAACTGCGTACGTTACATAATAACAATATTAACATGCAATCATGTAAAAAAGAGGCATGTTTAAATATAAAGGAGTCCATAATCTAAATAGGGGATATAGATGAGAATAACGAGCCGGATGAATGAGGACGCTCTGATGCGCTTTAAGGTAATGGGCAGCCAGATGGCACAGGAGGAACTAAGGACCACAAGGAGAAGGGCACTGGCCGATGCACTGATTGCTCCAGCCGCCTTTATAGGAACCGGGGTATTCGGGTACATGAGTCTTAAGATGCAGGCCACGCCTTCGTGGGATTCGGACGCTTTTGCTGCAGCAGCCGCAGGGTCTGTCGCAGCGTTTTCAACCGTAGGCGCAGTCAAGGCGCGCCTGCAGGCCGGAGCAGAGGCAAGGGCACTTAAGGCCGTAAGAAGGGACGAGAGCAGGCAGCGCGCAGGGGATCCGTACGGAGTAATTGAGGCCCTTGACCAGGTAAACCGCAACCCGCACTGGCCAGAGCTCAGGGAGTAAGAATAAGGCGTTGCAATACACATATCGTGATACTATGACAAGAAGCTCCAGGCCCGTAAAAGCAGGCGAGGCCAGTCCTCTCTCAGCATACGAAGGCGCTGTTCGCAAGAGCGCTGAGATGGCCGAGGTGATGTCACGGCCAACAATAGGCCATCCGCAGGTGAGGGCTGCTGCCGAAGAAGCGCTAAGGAGAAACGTCCCCAGCCCGGCGGCAGCAAGCAGGGCGCGCATAACCGAGTTTCTTCAGGCAAAGGCATTGCTTATAGGAACACTCTCCTCGGAGGCTAGGATACGAATAGGCATGTTCCAGACTGGCATGGTGGATTCTACCAGCACGCTCGGCGACACTGCCATGCCTGCGAAAAGCTACGAAGAGGAGATAAGCGCCGCCAAGAAAAGAAAGGCCGCGCTGCTGGATGCGTTTGAGTCCCTCAAGGAAGCGGCAGAAGCCAGTGGCTGGAATATACGCGTAGGAATGACCGAGGCACGCAGGCTGATAAAAGCTTACGATACTGCGATAGACGGCGGAGAAATGGCGGCTGTGACTTCTGTCAGTGCAGAATGCTCCAGAATGCTATCTGAGCAATGACGTGAATAATATGGCTATAGAAAAATCAAGGAAGCAGGTAAGCATGGCGCTGGAACGTGTGGAGATAGCAGCAGAGCATTATCGTGACAGGCACAAGGAGATGGTTAGGGCGTACAGCGGATTTTTCGACATGGCGGATGCAAGGCGCTCTACTGCGGTAAGGGGCATGTTCGAAGCCCAGATGGACAATGCTCTTGCAGAGATACTGAGGAACGGGGGCAACGGCACCGTATTCGGTCCGCATCCATCTATGGCTTATTCGGGCAGCACACTTGAGAACATAAGCGAAGCCACAGGCCTAAAGATCAGCGACATTAAGAGGTTCTATTCAAGGGCAGATAAGGGACTGGGCAGCCTTACTGCAGATGTAGATGTGGCAGTAGCGCAGCAGGCCATAGCCATAGTGGATGGCGCATTCGCTATGCTTCTCACCAGGGCAGCAGTCGCATTCGAAGATGCCGAAAGGCGCATGTCAGGCGCAAGGTCCGGCAGAGCAGTAAGAAAGATATCCGACGAGGAGAGCAGGCAGACGAGGGCTGTGATGGAGAAGATGGCGCAGCTTTGCGACTACATAGGAAGCGGCAGCATGGCAAGGCCACAGATCGTACTGGACATAGTACACAGCGGCTCAGGCATCGGCCTTATCCAGCATATACAGCGCACTTTGGAGCAGGAAAGAAGAGCATAAGATGCCCTAAGTGGGGACTAATCCTTAGAGAACAAAACCTGCCATGCGCGCTTAAAAAGCCCCGAGCCAGGATAGCGGCATACGGCTTAATATAGAGGTTCTGATAAAAAGCACCAGATACAATGACATTGTCAGTGCAGCGCGAGATGAGGCAGGTGCCGTTTGGCAGAGTCGAGTGCGCATTAGAGGACCTCAGGTCCACCCATTATCACATGATTGGCAGGTTCAAGAGCTTTTCTGACCCGAAGGAGCCGTATGCCAGGGATATGCAGTTTGGTAGCCTGCGCAGAGAGGACTTCGTCGCCAAGAAGTACGAGCTGCAGAGGCTGCACGGCGAGGTATACTGGCACATTGGCACAATTCTCATGGACCTCGATCAGCAGAAGGCAGGCAGATGCAGGGAGATAGTAAATGAGGCAGTTTCAAGGCTTGTGGACTGCGAAGAGAGGATACTTCGAGAATCCACTCTTGCAATAGCCAATGCAGTTTCCAGGGAACAGGTGGACGTCATGACTGCGGAGGAGTTTGGCAGGACAGGCAAAGTCATGGAGCAGTTCAGGTGCCTGGTGGATCTCCTTGCCCCCTCTCGCCCGTTCACAACTGATAAATTCAATGCCATGGCTGAGAGGATACTTGGCGCAGGGTCCGGGCCAGCGCTGCAGGAACTTGCATCTAGGCAGTATTCGCATTCAGATGTAGTTCAGCCCAAAGCCGTAGAGGCCGAGGAGCAGATTCCCGTGCATTCTGCTCCGGCGGAGCCGGCAAGAAGAGGAGACCTTTATCTGTTGCCGGTCATCAGGGAAGAGCCTAGAACTGACGACGGCACGCAGGCTGGCGATACCGCCAGGCAGTATGCGGGGAGAAGCGCAGGGCAATCGGTCAGGGGTCTTGCGAACAGCGCGTTCTTCAGGGCCGCATCCATGTCAGTTGCGGCGTTTGAGAGTGCGGCAATGGCTGCAAAAGGCATCCAGGCCGCTGCTGCTGCAGTAAGGCATGAGGCGCCGGCTGTGCGCGGTCACGATGCAGTAGCCACAGTGGCCGAAAAGAGGCATGGGCGTATCGGACTTGCAGGGGCTGCGCTGGGGGCAGTTGCATTTGCAGGTGCTGTGGCTGGGCATAGCTATCTCAAGAAGCACCGCAGGAAGAGCGGTTGAGCTCATTGCAAACAATCTTTCAGAATATCTAAAATAGTGTTAGAACAAACTATATATATCTGGAATTACTACTGTAGTCCGACTACTCTGGTAATAAGATGGCAATGGCTACTGCACTATACAGAAAGGCGCTTGAAAAGGAAGCTGTAAGGATAATGCGGCGCATCGATCCTGACTATGTGCTTTCTGATAGGGAAGCAGGCATAATTAGGAAGAGATATGGAAATGGGCTTTGCGCAGCAGTAGTTGCCCTTTTCAACGACCCTGAGGCAGGAACCCTGCTAAGTCTGGACTACTTCGGGCGCAGCACCAATTCACTGGATCTAGGCAGATACTCAAAGCCTGAGAGATCATACAGGGACATTGCAGATGAACTGGGAGTCAGCTCTGAGACAGTAAGGCTTACTGCTATAAAAGCCATGCACAAAATAGCGCTCGCGCGCGAATACGGTCCGCGCTTCATACGCAAATTGATGCCGCTGCTGGACCCCGGAATGCTCAGTGCGCACAAGAGCTATGTGGAGTCGCGCCTTATGGCTGCGCACGCAGTAATGGACTTTCGCTTCAGGGCAGAACAGAGCGGCCGTAGAACTGCACTTTCACGCAGTCTGCATGCAAGCGGCGCCCTAAGCTCTAGGGAGAGGGAATACTTCGAGGAGCTTCTAAGGGATGGCCAATAAGCTTGGTAAAGTGCAATAGTATTAGCAATACTATAAATATGTGAGAATCTCTCAGAGGATATTAGACATGACTATCAGACTGCACAAGAGCAGAGTATTGATCGGAGTTGCACACACTGATGATAACCTTCCGGCAGTATTGCGCGAGCTTAGCGGCAGAAAGTTCACCAGGCTTGCTGTTGAGCTGCCGCATGATTATCTTGAGAAATCGAAGCAAGGAGTTTTCTACGATTTCTTCGGCCCTCTTGCTGCCAGGTACAGCGGTTTGGGGGTGGAGATAATACCGCTTGATGAACCTGGCCTTGTGGAAAGGGCCCACGAAGCCGTATCTAAGCTGAAGCTCGCACATATGATGCTTACTGGAAGAACTGCAGATGAAGTATTGAACGCTGCCGCTTTTGCGCTGGAGAGCAAGGCAAAGGCAGATAGCGGCACTGATGCTGTCTCTGAAGAGAGTTTTGCTGACCAGGTAACAGAGCTGATAAATGCTTCTGGGGAGATCCTTCTCTCAGGTAGAGGCCTTGAGGACTACAGATGGACCATGGAGAGGCTAGATGCTAAGAGACATGAGCATATGCTCTCAGGCATACTTGCGCACAAGCCGCACATTATTGTGGTCGGAGACGCCCATGCGAGGGAACTTGCGCCTATGCTGCCCAAGTACGAGTACGTAAGACTACTTGGCAGTATAGCAAGGCCGGACAACGCACCATAAATCTGAAATACGTACAGTACCCTGATTAGTACAGCCGCTTTCCATAATTACGAAACCGATACCCAATGCCTTAGAGCATCTTCTTTCGGATTTTTGGAAAAGGCCTTGTTCTGGTTAGGCCATGGGGCTTTGGCGCCAAAACTGCCTAAAAAGAATGGTTTTATTCGTGGGCCGTA
>DAHVAU010000065.1 GCA_027314465.1 Microcaldota archaeon | reverse complement strand
TGGGCGGAAATGCCTTTAGCATTATGAACCAGAACCACAGCAGTCTAACCTCATGTGCAGTGGTATACTTCTCTGATCAGGATGTCGCATCACGCGCCGAGGCAGGGCTTTGCGGCATTGCAGGGGTTAGGATGGGCAATGACATCGCAGCGCCGTTCAGGAAAGCGCTGCACGACGCGGGCCATTACGGATGAATCCTGGCTCCCGACATCCATGCATCGATCAATCTGCAGTAGAGGCGCTCAGACTTCTCCAGACTAGCGATTCCTACGTACTCGTTTGGCTTGTGGATCGTGCTCTTTATGCCTGGACCGAAGACAGCGCACTCCATGCCTGTCATCTGGTTGTATATCTCTGCTTCTGTGTATCCGTTGCCAACGATGCACTCTGACTTCACCACGCCCTTTAGCAGCCTTACCACAGTAGAGCTCTCGCTCACGCTGTAAGGCATCTTCTTTATCAGCGGCGTTATCCTGTACTTTATGCCGAGTGCATCAAGCTTCCTGCTGACCATGCGCATAAGGCTGTCTGGTGTCTCCCCTGGAACAAGCCTCATGTTTATGCCCACTTTGCACTGATCCGGCACTACGTTCGTTGCCGTGCCGCCGGATATCTTGCCCACGTTTATGGTGCCCTTCCCAAGCCTCCTGTCACTGACCCGCCTCTCAAGAGCAGAGAACTTCTCAAGTGCGCTTATGGCCTTCATTGCATCCAATATTGCGTTCCTTCCAAGCCACGGGCTGGATGCATGCGCTGCCTTTCCAATGACCTCAAGATCGAAGAGAAGTATGCCCTTCTGCGCAACCTGTATCATGTTGCCTGTAGCCTCGCCTATGATGCCGCATCTGACACCGGAGAATAGGTCCCTTCTGTTCTTCAGCAGCCATGCAGAGCCGCTGAGCCCTGCTTCCTCGTCTGCAACGAAGGTCAGCAGGAGCGATCTCCTGCTCTTTGTGAGGTTGGCGGTGGCCAGTGCGCCAAGCACTGCAGCCAGCCCTCCCTTCATATCCGAAGATCCCCTGCCATAAAGCCTCCCGTTTGCAATCCTTCCTGAATATGGGTATCTCCACTGCTTAGGGTCCCCGACTGGCACTGTGTCCATATGCCCGTTGAGCATCAGCCCCTCCCCGGATCCAAGCCTTGCCGTGACGTTGTACCTTCCCTCTGAGATCTCCACGATATCTGACTCTATGCCCATTCCCGTAAGCTTCTCATGCACGTATCTGGCCACTTCCTTCTCGCCCTGCGAGTAGGTGTCAGAGCCTATACCAACCAGATCAAGAGCAATCCTTGCAACATCTGCTGCCAACGATCACACCTGCAATTAATACTCACGCTACGGTTAATAATCCTGGGCTCCCAATCGCCGGTGTAGAAAAGGCTTAAATCTATGTCCACTGATAGATAAGCTGGTTTGATGGCAGTCACTCACGTAGCCCAGGCGATAAAAAGACCCGCAGCGCAGGCAAGCCTTTCAGGCTGGATACACCGCAAGAGGGCCAGCGGCGGCATAATATTCATGGTTCTCAGGGACGTGACCGGGCTTATACAGGTGGCGGTGAAAAAGGACCTGGTTGATGAGAAGTCATGGCAGCAGGCCGGCGAAGCTGCTGTAGAATCCAGCGTAAGCGTCTCTGGAACTGTCAAGGAGGATAAGAGATCCCCGACTGGCTTTGAGATGGAGGCAAGTTCATTTAGGATAATGCACGCCTCAGAGCCATTCCCAATAACAGAGTACCAGAGCACAGAGCTGCTGCTTGACAAGAGGCATCTATGGCTTAGGAGCCAGAAGATGATAAACGTGATGAAGGCGCGCTCCTACGTATTCAGGTACGCAAGGGAGTTTTTGGACAAGAGGGGCTTCTTCGAAGTCACCCCTCCTATAATAACAAAGGTGGGTGGCGAGACCGGGGCGGACATGTTCGAGACTGACTTCTTCGGCACAAAGGCCTATCTCACCGAGTCATCGCAGCTGTACGCCGAGGCCATGATATTCTCTCTAGAGCGCGTCTACTCATTCGTGCCATCCTTCAGGGCCGAGAAATCAAGGACTACAAAGCACCTGGCAGAGTACTGGCACCTTGAGCCCGAGATGGCCTATTACGATAACAAGAAGAACATGCGCTTGCAGGAAGGCCTAATATCGCACATAGCGCAGAGGCTTGCAAATAGCGAGGACATAGCAAAGGCCCTTGGCATAAATCCTGCCGACATGTCCGCAATAAGGCCTCCGTTCAAGAGAGTGAGCTACGAAGAGGCCCTGAAGATCCTTAACGACAAGGGATTTCCGCTTAAGTGGGGCGAAGACCTTGGGGTGGAGCACGAGCGCGCACTCACGCAGGAGGAGAATAAACCCATGTTCGTATACAACTGGCCCAGGGAGATAAAGCCGTTCTACATGCCCATCAATCCCAAGGACGAGCGCACTGTGCTCTGCTCGGATCTGCAGGCGCCTAAGGGCCACGGCGAGATAATAGGCGGCAGCGAGAGGGTCTGGAAGTACGAGGATCTCATGGAGCGCATGGCCGAGGTTGAGAAGGCAAAAGGCGTGAAGTTCAACATGTCAAACTACCAGTGGTGGGTGGAGCTGAGAAAGTACGGCTCAGTTCCGCATGCCGGATTTGGCATGGGCGTTGAGCGCGTTATAAAGTGGCTGCTCAACCTTGACCACATACGCGACGCTATACCATTCCCGAGGATGTCTAACAGGCTCGAACCGTAATCTATTAATAGCTGAACTGAGGGCTAACTAATGATGGTTTTATGAAGGCAGAAACGACTTGCTGCGTAGGATGCATGGACTTTAGGCTCATGGACGTAAACGGGTACAGGAATGCAGGGGGCACTGTGGGGGGCATTGATTTCACGGACCAGTCCATAAGCGCAGTCAGGATAACGGTTCACAGGGATTGCGGGGGCCTCAAGGCAACTGCAGCGGTGCTTGATGGCAAGGATCTGGGACTCACTGCCGAAGCCGCAAGGCTATTTGAGGATAGGTTCGTAAAGTACTTCAGGAACAACGGATTCGAGGGCGCGGCCAGGCCAGAGGGCTCTTACGATCCTGAAAAGATGGCACGCATGGAGGAGTTCAACAGGGCCCTGCAGGAGCGCCTCGCAAGACAGGCGCTTGCAGCCGCAGGCAGAAGCGATGTCACGGTCACTGCGGATCTTGTGGATGTGCCGCGAGGCCTTCATGCAGATCTGGTGGTAGTTCTGATAGGCAGTTCACCAAAAACAGATGCCCAGGTCCTTGGCGAGGCAGGCACAAAGCCAGGCGAGGCATACCTTGTCAGGGGCAGCAGCCTGGCCGATGTGCTGGCTTCTGTGGAGCTGGCAGCAAAGGTAATGGGCAAGGAGAGGTTCGTGGTAATGAATGGCAACCAGCAGCTGCTTGGCACTGCGCAGGCGTTCGCAAAGAACACCCTCCCTGTAATAGCTGGCAGTGAGGCATCGATCTCACTTGTCAGCAGCGGCAAAGCAAGGATAAGATAAGAGCCTGGCGTTGCTATGCTGCGCGCGCAAGCTCCTTGAACCAGTGCAATACGGAGATGTTGCTGCCTGCCAGCCCATTCCTGTGCCCAGCGTGCTGCAGCTCCTTTATCCTCTCCACGATATCATCTATAGTCATGAATACCTGCTCACGCACTGCGCTGCTGGCTGCAACAGTGTCTGAGAGCAGATCCAGGCTCTTGGCGCTGAAAAGCGCAGAGAAGTCGTTGGCCAGTGCTGCATTGGCCAGGTCGTTCTTGTCCCTCCTCGCCCCCCTGAGCAGCTTTTGCATCATCGAAACCCCTACGCTCTGCAGCGCATCGAATCTTACAACCCTTACCGCTCCGTTGTCGTTCCTGTAGTACTCCGACGGTATGAATATTGTTGTTGCATACATTCGTGAGTCACCGTACTGGCGTGAGAAGAGGAGCTGGTCTGAGAGGGTTGGCACGGTATGCGCCTGCCCGTCCTTGCCTATGAATGTTATAACGAAATATTTTGTCGCATCCACCTGGTCAAATCCATGGCTTGCAAGCGCCGTAGTTGCGGCCTCGCGCTCATCCATGCGAAGCTGTATATCATAGAGGTTGCTTGTAGGCCTCTTCATGTAGTCCGCAGGTACGGCAACAGATACTCCAAGAGCCGATGCGCCTATGGGCCTGAACCCTACTTCATGGTCATCAAACAGCTGGCGCAGTTCGTATCCAAACTGCGTGGCCCTGGCAAGGGTGATCATACCCAGCTTGTTCTTCCTGTTCAGGCTGCCAAGGCACCGGTCCCCGTCCTCTGGCCTAGCCAGATCTATAACAGCTGCGCCTGGGTTCCTATGCCCTTTGCGTAGCCTATGCTTATGAATAGCCACGCTAGATTTATGGAATTTTTGATATTTATGCGTTTTGCTATGCTTCGCAAACGGCTTTTATTGCTTTGCGCGCAGCGACTCGGCCATGCGCCTGAGGGTCGCCAGGAAGTCCACGCTGCCCTGGGGCGCTGCCTTGTTGTACTCCCCAACGTACCATGCAACGTTCCTGTCCACCTGCTCTATGCGGCCCACCAGGCTGCTCAGCCACCCGCTCCTCGCCGCGCGGCCTTCTATCATGTCAAGGAACGCGGCCATGTCATGCGGACGGACCAGCTTCCCAAGGTCGGCCACGGCTGCAGCTGCCGAGACGTCTGCCACGTCCTTTTCCGTGCCTCTTATAAGCTTCTCTAGAAGTATGCTTCCAGGCGTAGGCATCCTGTCGTATTTCATGATCTCTACAGTAGGCCCTGAGTGCCTGCCCTGCCTTATGCGTGCATACTCGGTGGGCACAAAGGTAACCATGAGCTCCATTCCGGGCATCCTTAAATTGCCATTGAACCTCATCTGCCCTGCCACAGTGGCTGATGTCGTCTTTATTCCGTCTCCGTTGTCAAAGGTTAGCGAGAAGATCTCCTCCGCAGGCACTCTCCTAAATCCCATATCTCTTGCTATCTGCTTGGCGCGGCCTCTGGATCCGTCAACGAACACGTCGACCACCGAGCTTACCGTCCTGGAGCGCATGTACATCTCTGAGACAGGTATTGTAACTCCCAGGGCAGAAGCTCCAGCAAGCTCTGCCTTCAGCCCTGCGTCCCTGAACGCCCCGATTATCTCGCGGGTCATAGGGACCTGCCTGCCAAGGTTCATGCGGCCTATCTGCGGCTTAAGATTCGTAACTCCCAGGACAAATGCGCCTGGCATAGGCTCAGCCCTATTCACTCTCGTCTTAGGCGCCATGTTATGGGATAAGGGTAATTTCATATTTAAGCTTTTACTGCAGATTCAGCGGCCGCAGGGCTCCCGGAATAGACGTAAATATCAAGACCATGCGCCATATTGTGCATCCGCAGCCCAGCCATAATCACAACCTTTTTATATAGCATATATTACAATCACTACAGGGTGAATTGTTGGTCTCAGATACTCTGCGCAGCATAGCTGAGCGCGAGTGCTCAAATGAGCTTACCGACTTCATGATATACAAGAAGCTGTCGGAGACGGAGACCAGCACAAAGCTTGCGAATACGTTCTCGCATCTTGCGCAGATGGAGCGCGGCCATTACGAGTTCTGGGGCAGGTACTGCGACAGCAGCAGGGCAAGGCCTCTGATGCACAAGTATTACGCGTTCATGCTGCTTAGGCGCATCCTCGGGCCGTCATTTGCGATAAAATACCTAGAGGGCGGAGAGACGCAGGCGATAAAGAACTACGAGTCCCTGCGCAGGATGATACCAAAAAGCGACGCCAAGGTCTTTGAGTCGCTGATCCAGGACGAGGTCAAGCACGAGCACCTGTTTGCCAAACACATAGCCGGCTCATACGTCAAGTACGTCTCCTTCGTAGTGCTGGGGCTTGCCGATGCCCTGGTTGAGATAGCGGGAATACATGCAGGATCGCTTGGACTCTACAGCTCAACCGAGCTGACTGGGCTTGCAGGAATAATTGCAGGCGCAGCTGCGGCAATATCGATGGCTTCAGCTGCATATGCGCAGGCAAAGCAGGGCTTCAGGGGCTCCCCAAGGCTTGCCGCATTATACACGGGCGTGTCGTACTATGCAAGCGCAATACTTCTTGCGCTGCCTTATTTCATGACGCAAACCATGTCTGTTGCAATAGTATCGTCACTTGTTGTCGGAATGGTAATAATAGCCTTCGCCAGCTGGTACAACTCAATAATGACCGGCAGTCAGTTCAGGAGGAACTTTCTGGAGCTCGCAGGCATAATGCTTGCTGCTACAATGGTGCTGTTCGCGTTCGGATTCGTGATAAAGAGCGCGCTGCACATCAGCATATGACGTGCACAAAGAAAGACGCGCCCAGGGTGGGATTTGAACCCACAATCCCCGAAGGGACCGGTTTGCTTGTTCGCATCATCTATAAATCAGCTCTTGATATCCTATGAATTCAAGACCGGCGCAATACCGGATTTTGCTACCTGGGCACAGCGTTATTATTGCATGTCAGGTTTAAAAATGCAGGCTCAGTCCAGTGCAAGCGCAGTCCTGGTCCTCACAACTCCGGCCTTCGAGTCTATATGGCCCAGCAGCAACTCCTTCAGATGCTCAGAGCTTCTCGCAATTACCTTTATCAGTATGTCCGCATCGCCAGTTATCAGGCTCCCGTCCCTGACATACACTACTCCAAGCAGCTCCTCTAGCAGCTCGTCCTGGCTCTTTCGTATCTTCTTGAGCAAGTCGACGTCTATTGTTATGAATATATACGCGGTTATCGGGAATCCGGCCTTCTTCCAGTCTATCTCCCCCTTGTAGTGGCGAATGAGCCCTTCCCTCTCCAGCTTCTTCATCCTCATGTGCACTGTGGACAGCGGCTCGCCTGTCTTCTTAGCAAGGTCTGAATACCTAACCGTTCCTGCGTCTGCGAGCTGGAGGAGTTCATCGTCAAGCTGGTCCATGTATGGATTTTATCCATAGTGCTATTTAAATATATCCTATTTTTATGTATAATCTGTGCTTAAAATGCAGAAATATTTATATACATAGAGCCGCATAAGCTGCAGAGTATAATCATGTGCGGGATAGTTGGCATTTTCGGATTCAAGGCGCCAAAAGAGGACGTCAGGGCGCGCGCCGTACGCATGGCGTCAAAGATAAGGTACAGGGGACCTGACTGGAGCGGCGTATACGCTGACGACAAGGCAGTGCTTGCGCACGAGCGCCTCTCAATAGTAGACGTGGAGCATGGCGCCCAGCCCCTGGTAGACAGCAAGACCGGCAACGTGCTTGCCGTGAACGGCGAGATATACAACCACAAGCAGCTGGAGAAAGAGCTTAAGAGGGGGCATGACTGGAAGACCAAGTCGGACTGCGAGGTAATACTCTACCTCTACGACGAATACGGCATAAAATGCGTCGAGATGCTAAGCGGCATATTCTCCTTTGTGCTATACGACAAGAGGGATGGCAGCTATCTTATCGCCAGGGATCACATGGGCATAGAGCCGCTGTATATCGGGTGGGATTCGCAAGGAGCTCTGCACGTGGCCAGCGAGATGAAGGCCATAAGCGGGCACTGCCAGAGGCTGCAGGAGTTCCCTCCAGGCGCATATTACCACAGCAAGGACGCAGGCTTCACCACGTGGTATAAGAAGGAGTGGATGGAAACCGTGCCCAGCGCCAAGGTCTCCTCGCAGAGGCTCAGGGATGAGCTGGAAGCCGCAGTAAAGCGGCAGCTTATGTCTGATGTGCCGTATGGCGTACTGATATCCGGCGGCCTTGATTCTTCAGTAATAGCGGCCATAGCGGCGAAATACAGCAGGAAGCGTGTGGAGTCCGGGGACAGGGAGGAGGCATGGTGGCCAAGGCTGCACTCCTTTGCAGTGGGGCTTGAGGGATCCCCTGACATGAAGTATGCAAGAAAGGTTGCGCAGCACATAGGCACAGTGCATCATGAGGTGACATTCACGGTGCAGGAGGGCCTTGATGCGCTTCCTGACGTGATACATCATCTCGAGACGTTTGACGTTACAACCATAAGGGCTTCTACGCCCATGTATCTCATGGCGCGCAAGATAAAGTCGATGGGCATAAAGATGGTGCTCTCCGGGGAGGGTTCCGACGAGGTGTTCGGCGGATACCTTTACTTTCACATGGCTCCAAACGCCAGGGAGTTCCACGAGGAGCTGGTGCGTAAGCTCTCGCTTTTGAGCAAGTACGACTGCCTCAGGGCCAATAAGACTACGGCTGCATGGGGAGTCGAGGCAAGGGTGCCGTTTCTTGACAAGGAGTTCCTGGACTATGCAATGAACATAGACCCCGAGCAGAAGATGTGCCCGGGCACAAAGGCGGAGAAGAGCATACTTAGGGAGGCATTCAAGGGCGTGATTCCCGACGAGGTGCTGTGGAGGCAGAAGGAGCAGTTCTCGGACGGAGTGGGATACAGCTGGATAGACAGCCTCAAGAGATTCACCGAATCACGTGTGACTGACCAGATGATGGCAGATGCAAAGAAGCGTTTCCCAGTGCAGACCCCTACGTCAAAGGAGCAGTACTACTACAGGACGATATTCGAGGAGTTCTTCAAGGGCGATGCGCCTGCGCTCACAGTGCCAGTGGGCCCGTCGATAGCATGCTCCACGCCTGCTGCGATTGAGTGGAGCAAGGAGTTCAAGAACATGGCAGACCCGTCGGGCAGATCCGTAATCGGGGTTCACGGCCGTGCGCCAGAGCCCGGCCAGTGAACCTCTGCGCATCAGCGCCTTCTTGCGCCTGCAAGGGATCCGTGCAGTTCCGGCAGGCTCTCCTCAAGCATATCTATGGACCTGGAATGCATTGCCACTGCAGCTGCCTTTGCCCTGTCCAGTATGCCGCTCTCATTCAGGTGGCTTCTTAGCGCATCTGCGCCACTGGCCTCGTCAATGGCGAAATCCTTCTCAGCCACCCCATACATCTTTGCATACTTGCTGCGCAGCTTCGTAACGTCTGCTGCCCTCTCAACGTCAAGAAAGACTATCTCTGAGGGATTCTGCCCAGGCATAAGGGTTATCGGACTGCCGCTCTCTACAGTGCGCACCTTCGCGCAGCTGCTAACCACTTCGCCTGCAACCACCATGGGTACAAGGTCGTAGTAGAGATCATACGAAGTGCCTCCTGATCTGAACTTCACTACGTCGCGCTCCACGCCCAGCTCTACGAGCCACTGGGTGGGAGGCGAAAACTTGCTGTATACTCTCTCGGTACTGAACAGAAAGCCCGCAACTTCATCAACGTCTCCACTTCCTATCTTTCCTCTCTCATCTGCCCTTAGTATACGCACTCCCATGGCCCTGGTGCACCCTACGTCAGGCTTCACCACCAAGTAAGCGCCGCGCGCAATAGCCTCCGCGTTCTCATAAGCAAATCCCTCTATCTCGCCCTTAAGCGCACCTGCGCTCTGCGCCTTTGCTATCTTGTACACCGGCGCGCTTACGCCATGCGCCTTGTCTACGCATTCGCTGTAGAACCTTGACTTGGTGAGCAGTCCCGGCACGCTGGCATCATGCGTCTGCCAGTTTCCTGTGGGCCACCTTATCCAGTGGTTCTCAAATGCAGTTCTCATGGCGTCAAAGTCGCCTGCCATCAGCCTGCGCAGACGCTTCAGGTCCCCAGTTATTGTTTCCGGGGTGTGAGATATCTCAAAGTCAGAGTAGTACCAGACATTCGTAGGCCTCTCCATATACCTCATGCGTCCATTGACCTGCGCCAGCCCTGTGAATGCAAAGTCAGAGCTGAAGGGCACTCCAAGTCCCTCTGCGGCCCTTCTCCCTATGTCATCGAACACAGTCATGCACAGCTGCCCGTGCTGTATGCCCTGGTAGCTCCTGTTGTAGGAGTTGTGCAGGCCCAGCCCGTCATCTCTGCTTCGCATTATGTTCTGCAGCGCAGTTATCATGGCATCTCCGTACCTGCCGTTGCTGTTCACTTGGTGTACATTTGGCCCTTCTGCCTTGTAGTTAGGGTCCACTACAGAAATCCCGTGGCCAGTGCGCTGCGGCCCTACAACCATGTCGTAGGTTGCCGACGGCAGTACATGGTATCTTGCCTCTCTCATGGTTACGGATGCGTTTCTCATAGGTCTACGCCTTGTTTAAGCCTGAACAGGAAGGGATAGCGCTGCAAGCTGCAGCTAGCGTCTGCGCGAATGCATGCGGTTCCCACTCTAGTGTTTGTCTTTTGCATGAAGATCCCAGAAAAGAAGTCGTTTTTAGGCTGGGTTCATGCGCGCTGCCAGAGCATCATGTGCATGTGCTCCTGGAGCTGCAAAACCTGGGTAAACCACTGGCCGGGCGCAGCATAGCTCGCGCCTGTCTGGCTGAACATGCATAGCTGCGCATTGCACATGGTTACCGCTAGAAGCTTGCCAGCCATGGTATTTAAGCGTATCGTACAGACATCACCTGCTTATTAAAGTTTTTGAGCCGAGTAATGTTCTGTGTCACATGATAATCGACGCGCACACCCACATAGGAAGGGATCCTGACGGCCAGCGCCAGAGCATGGCAAGGCTCAAGGCAGACATGAAGATGTACGGGATAGACTATTCGGTTGTGTTCCCATTCAACGAAGCCCCGGACATCGAGGGCGCAAGCGTAAGGCTCCTTCGCAGGTGCGACGAATCGCTGATACCATTCCTCAGGTTCGACCCCAAGGCCATGAAACCAGAGAAGCTCGACAGCATGCTGTGCGACAATGCCTTCCGCGGCGTGAAGCTTCACACAAGGGCGCAGGATTTCAGGCCCACGGACAGCAGATACTATCCACTCTACGAGGTCATAGAGCGCCACTCCCTGCCCATCCTGTTCCATACGAGAAAGGAAAAGAACAGGAATTCAGATCCTGACAGTGTAGCAATGCTCGCGTACAGGTTCAGGAAGCTGAATATAATAATGGGCCACTTCGCTGCCGCGTCAACGGTCGCATTCGATCATGTAAAGAGGCGCAGCAATCTCTTCGTAGAGACCTCTATATTCTCAACTAACTACACAATACGCCATATGGCGGGAATTGTGGGCGTACGAAAACTCATATTCGGGTCCGATGCGCCTTATTCTGATCAGGAGGTGGAGCTGCTGAAGGTGAGGAAGTCAGGGCTTCACGAAGCTGACATGCGCAGGATACTGTGGAGCAATATGGCCTCGCTGCTGGGTCTTTGACGCGCGTTCAGCATCCGACGCCCCTGCCTGACAAGCTATATAAGCATATAAGCGTTAAGTCCCTAAATACATAGGGATTGATGATGGCATCGGATGGTCGCTCTAAGAAGGAGGAGAGGCTGCTTGTCCTTGCAGTAGACATAGACAATGACCTGTACAGGAAGACAAGGATAAGCGGCCCGCTTGTGGGGAGGCAGCAGAACCTCAACGGAGCCGAGCAGCTTGCCCTTGCAGACCCCCAGGATCCCGATGCCAATACGATGTTCTACGCGGTCAAGTTCTACGACAACCTGAAGAAGGACGGATACCTGGTAAGCATAGCGACGATAACGGGCTCCGAGAATGAGGGATACGAGGCCGACCGCGAGGCCTCGCGCCAGCTAGACCTTGTCCTGGAGACAAACAAGAGCGATGCGTGCATACTGGTCACCGACGGCGCAAGCGACCAGCGCATACTGCCCATGATAGAGTCCAGGATAAAGATAGACAGCGTGCAGGTGGTCACGATAAAGCAGGCTGAGAACCTGGAGAATACCTATTTTACGATACTTGAGAAGCTCAAGGAGCCGCACTACTCGCGTATCGTATTCGGTCTTCCAGCAGTGCTCCTGCTTCTCTTCGCAATAAGCTATGCGATAGGCGCAGGCTGGGTGCTTCCCGCAGGTCTGATCGGCCTATATCTTCTGATAAAGGGATTCGGCCTTGAGGATACATTCATAAACTCGTTCAAGGGATTCGGCTTCAGCATAGACCGCATGAGCTTCGTGTTCTACCTAAGCTCGCTGCTCTTCATATTCACCGGAGTGTACATAGCTTACGGGAACTACACCTCAACCCTCATGATAACCGGCAACCAGGGCCTTGCAACTGCGAGCATGGCTGAGGGGTTCCTTGTCATACTGCCGATATTTCTGATACTCTTTCTTATAGGGAGGCTTGTGGACGTGCGCTCAACTGCGTATGTGTTCAGGACTTTTAGGTACGGCATATACATGGGCTCCTCAATAATACTGTGGGTGCTGCTGTACTCGTTCACCGAGTGGCTCAATGCCCAGATCTACTTCGGGCAGTTCCTGCTATTTCTGGTCGCTGCCATAGTCATAGGCGTTTCAGTATCCACGTTCTCTGCCTCGCTTAGGAGGCGCGTTCTCGTGTCCAAGAAGCTCAAGGACAAGGAAGTCGTCAATGAGCTGGGCGCAGCTATAGGCAGGATCTCAAAGCTGGACGAGAAGAAGGGAAGGATACAGGTAAGCACCAACTACGGCAACTCAGTGACGTACAGCGTTGACAGGATCACAGAGATATCTGACAGGGTAGTTATAAGGTAAGGCATTTCTCATGGACGGGTCTGCCAAGCTCAAGGTTCCCGGCGGGAAGCTGGTGTACGTGAGGATAAAGTATTCGGACAATATAGAGGATGTAAAGATCCTTGGCGATTTCTTCATGCATCCAGAGGAGGCGCTGGCACAGATTGAGCTCGCCATTGCAGGCATGCCTGCCAGATCGGATGAGGACTCAATAGCTGCAAGGATAAGCGATGTGGCCAGGAAGCAGGGCGTTGAGATGATAGGGGTCACAGCGCAGTCCATTGCGCAAGCAATAAGAATGGCGATAAAATGACTGATGCCATCTGGAGGATGATTGCCATTGAGGAGCACAGCGCAGCAATGAACATGGGCATTGACGAGGCGATACTGGAAGGGGTCAGGGATGGCGTATCCACTGCAACTATCAGGTTCTACAGGTGGAAGCCCAGCGCAGTGTCGATCGGCAGGTTCCAGGGCATCCTTGACGAGGTCAACATGGAGCGGTGCAAGGCCGCCGGCGTCGACGTGGTAAGGAGGATAACCGGAGGAGGCGCGGTGTATCACGACTTCGAGGGCGAACTGACGTACAGCGTCATAGCGCCGCAGTCCGTCATGCCAAAGGGCATACGCGAAAGCTACGGCCTCATATGCGGATGGGTCATCGCAGGTCTTGGCATGCTGGGCATAAATGCGCAGTTCGCTCCAATAAACGACATTACTGTAGAAGGCAAGAAGATATCCGGCAACGCGCAGACACGCAGGGATGGGGTGCTGCTGCAGCATGGAACGATCCTCTATTCCATAGACTCAAGTGCGATGTTCTCGCTACTGAACGTAAGCAAGGAGAAGATCAGCGACAAGGCGATAAGCAGCGCCCATGAGCGTGTCACATCAGTATGCGCAGTGGCTCCTGGGACAAGCATGAAGGCGCTCTACGAGTCCATGTACAAGGGGTTCTGCGAAGGCAAGAGCATAGCGCCGGGGACGCTCTCAAACACCGAGGCAATACGCGCAGCTGAGCTGTCAAAGCGCTATGCCTCGGATAGCTGGAACTCGTACAGGTAGGCGGCGTACGGGCCTTACTTACTTGCGCTTAGTGCAGCTTTGATGAAGTACTCTCCGGCCTTGTACGAGCTTCTAACGAACGGTCCGGCAGCCACGTACCTAAAACCCATGCCAAGCGCCACTGCCTTGAGCCTCTCGAACCTCTCCGGCGGCACATACTCTCTTACCTCTATGTGCCGCTGGCTGGGCCTCAGATACTGCCCCATGGCAAGGAAGTCCACGCCAGCATCCCTGAGATCTCGCATCGCAGAGATCACTTCCCCTTCGCTCTCTCCTATGCCGAGCATCATAGCGGACTTGGTGTACACGTGCGGATCCAGCTCCTTGAAGAGCCTGAGCACCCGCAGCGACTGCCTGTAATCGGCCCTCCTGTCCCGCACTGAAGGGCTTAGCCTCTCAACAGTCTCTATGTTGTGCCCCACTACATCAGGCCCTGACTGCGCTATGCGCCTTATGCACAATTCGTCCTCCCTAAAGTCCGGTATGAGAACCTCGACCAGGGTGGACGGACTGGCCTTCTTTATCTCAGAGACGCACGATGCGAAGTGCCCTGCGCCCTGGTCCTGGAGGTCGTCTCTGCATACGGATGTTATCACCACGTAGTCCAGGCCCCATTCGCTTATCGCCCTTGCGAGCTTCAGCGGCTCCTGGGCATCTACGTATACGCCCTTTGCGCGCTTATTCACCGCGCAGAATGTGCATCCCCGCGTGCACAGATCCCCGAGCACCATGAAAGTGGCAGTGCCTGCGCTCCAGCATTCGGTTATGTTGGGGCAGTGCGCTTCAACGCATACCGTATGCAGCCCCAGTGATGATATCGTGCTCTTTATGCCTGCGTACTTCTCAGTAGATGCAGGTCTTATGGAGAGCCACTCTGGTAGCAATGCATCGCCGGATCATCTTTGGAGACGCAGGAATATAAACAGGGCTGCAGCTAAGATCTATCGTGCGTAAAGGTTCAGGCAGGCGTAGGCGGCCTGCCGGGCGCCTGGCCATCAAGCCAGCGCGTTATCCTGTTTACTGGGTCCATTATGCGCAGGTTCAGTTCATCGAACAGCGCAGTGTTGCCCACAGCTGCGGACATGTACATCCCATGCAGGTTATCTGCAGTCCCGAAAAGCAGGCGCCTCGTATAGTCCCCTGCGTGCATACTCCTTGCGACCTCCCCAATCTTCTGCTCGGCCCTTCTCAGATTTAGATTGCATATCCCTATGTCTCCTGATTCGTAGGAACTTATCGCTTTGTAGTAATAGCTTAATGCCGCAAAGAGCGGATCCCTGCTTGAGGGATGCAGTCTCAGGGTGTCATGGTATCTCCTTGCCGAGCTAAGCGGTATTATCCTAGCGCCTTCGCCGTTCTGCACTCCGGGCGCTTTCCCAGGCGCCCTGAATCTCTCCATGATATCCTCATGCATGTTTCCTATTTAATCCTTTTGCGAACAGTCTTGTCTCTTGCGCCAATGAACCCCTTTAGCCTCAATAGCGCCCTGCCCCTCATCGATATCGCTGACTTCTCTTGCAGATCCATCTGCGCAAACGTGCGTTTATGCCCATTTGGAACGAATATGCAGTCCCATCCGAACCCTCCGCTTCCAACGGGGCGTAGCGGCACAGTTCCGTATATCCTGGCAGTGAAGCTGCGCACGCGTTTCCCATCGCACAGCGCTACGCATGTCTCGGCGTACGCTCCTCTGTCCCTGCCCCTGCCAACTGCCCTGCAAATGCCTTCGTATCCCATGCCCCTCAGAGCCCACTTCACTAGCGGTCCGGGGAATCCATTGAGGCTCTTGATATGTAGGCCTGTGTCCTCAACAAACACGGGCCTGCCGATGATCCTGTAAGCCTCCCTGGCCTTGTGCTTTGCCACTTCTGCTGTGTACATCGACTGTATCTCATCTAGCTCCAGCCTTGATATCCGTAGACCTTTGCCCAGGATATGTCTGGCTTCCCTTGCCTTGCCAGGATTGGATGTTGCGAACACAATGTCCATGAAAACCTAACTCCCATGTAAAGTATTTATACATGAACGACGTATGTAGTCAGCATACATTCCATCGGGTTCGTATAATAATGTTCCGGGAGCGATCGATAACTCAGACAAATGGCGCTGCTAGTATAACTGAAGGCTTGATGCAAAGACGCAGGGAGCTTCTGGGGATAAGGCTTGACGACTTCAGTCGCGAGGCAAAGGAGGCACACCGGGCAATGATCGCACTGGTTGACAGGATAGTTATGCTCAGGAGGAGGCAGATTACGGGCATAGCCAGGCCTGCGGTAGGCGCTGAGTTCAGCACTGAGCAGCAGGTAGGCATCGGCTCCTCGCGCAATCACCTGCACAGTCTTCCCCTCGAAGCCGAGACCAACATGTCTCTAGTCGAATTGGGGGGCATAATCCCGGACTTCCTTTCATCATCAACAAAGATGATCATGGGCCTTGCTGAGCTTGGCAGGCCCGAGGAGGCTCTTGGCGCGATGCGCCAGACCACCGGGCGCTATCTAAGCATGGGATACAGGGTATCGGAGATCTTCACAACGCTGCCTGCGCTTCACGAATCGCTCATGGAAGCTCTCAACGCCATCAACTCAGAGCTGATGCGCATGGCCTCTTCAGGCAATCCAGATTCTGCAATAGCAATAACAAGGAAGGTGGTCAGGACGCTCAACGCCCTGGCATCGCGCATAGATATCAAGAACGACCCGCTCGTGGAGCTTGAGCTCTCGCTAAGGCACAGCTCTACGCAGTTTGCGCTGGAAATAGGCGACATGGATGCGGCGCGAAGGACCCTGCACTCGGGACTGCAGAAATATCACGCGCAATCAATGTCTCTTGCAGAGGCAGGGGAGACAAAGAAGGCAGCCGCCATGCGTGCCGCGGAGCACAAGATGCTTGATCTGTCAATAGCGCTCGAAGGCCATATATCGTCAGAAATAGTCGAGAATCGCAGTAAGAACCTGATGGATCTGCTAGCATCGAATCTAAACTCCATAGCATTGGCCCTGCCGGAACTGCGCAGGCTGATAGATGAGTCGTCGCCTAGCTCTGAGAAGGACAGGCACTATCCCGGCACAGGACAGTATCTCTGACCAATAAGCGCTAGCTCTCTGCAAGCCTCCTAGCGACTATGCTGCTTCCCCTTATTATCTCTATGAACGCGCTTATGTTCCTTATCGAATCCCCATGCGTGTGCACTCCGAGGTTCTCAAGCATAAGCGCATCACGCGCTGACACGTGCCTTATCTCAACTCCCCTCGCAGTCACATGCCCTGATATGTCGAACATGCCTGCCAGGTAATTCCTTGAGAATTCGTTGACCGTCTTGAATATGTAGGTTTCCCTAGCCACGATTCCTGCGAGCTGCTTTGACACCCTGGAGTGGTAGAAGCCTGCGCTTATGTCTTCCCTGTCCATTATGATCTTGCTGGGCCCTATCCCGAGGTTCTTCACTGCCATCTCTATGAACCTGTCCCTAAGCTCCTCAATCCCGGTGCTTATGCATACAAGGCTCTTCTCGGTATGCGGGCTCTTGCTGTACAGCCCTGCCATGTAGCATGCCTCAGCAGTAAGCTCCAGCCTTGCCATTTTGCGTCACTGACAATAACTCTCAACGTACTGCCATATATATACATTGCAAAACAGGCCTGTTTAGGCCAAGCTCTGGCCTGATTAAGATAAAAGAAGAAAAAGGAGATGTAGCTTGAGTATTTCGGGAATTCCGCAAAGCGCAATTCTTTTCGCACACTATTCTCTGTAACAAAACTTCGTAAAGTTTTGAGGTGATCTATCCACAGGTTCCCCTACGGATACCTTGTTATGCCTTAGCCCCCCTCACAGAACCTTAGTTCGAAAGCGCCACGAGGACGCTGCGTCACTAAGGCCCCACTTGGATGACTTGGCAGGCGGTGTGTGCAAGGAGCGGGGACATATTCACCGCTCGTTGGTGACAAGCGATTACTAGGGATTCCAACTTCATGAGGGTGAGTTTCAACCCTCAATTCGAACCTAGAGTGGCTTTGGGGGATTAGCGTCGCATTTCTGCGTAGCAACCCATTGTGCCACCCTCTGTATGCCGCGTGTAGCCCTGGAGATTCGGGGCATACTGACGTACCGTCGCCCTTTCCTTCCTCCTGCTTAAACGCAGGCGGTCTCGACAGAGTGCCCTGTCCATCACTGGACAGGTAGCAACTGTCAACAAGGATCTCGTTCGTTACCGGACTTAACCGGAGAGTTCACACCACGAACTGACGATCGCCATGCACCACCTCTCGGCTCGTCAGGCAAGGTCATTAGCCTGGCCTTCACACTGCCGTCGCTCCAGGTAAAGTTCCCGACGTTGAATTCAATTGAACCGTAGCATCCACCCCTTGTGTGCTCCCCCGCCAATTGCTTTAAGTTTCAACCTTGCGGCCGTACTCCCCAGGCGGCAGACTTAACAGTTGTCCTACGGTACTGCGCTTGCTCGTGGCAAGTGCAACACCAGAGTCTGCATCATTTACTGCTAGGGCTACTCGGGTATCTAATCCGATTCGTTCTCCTAGCCTTCGTCACTCACCGTCGGATGTGTTCTCGTCAGGCGCCTTCGCCACCGGTAGTCTTCATAGGATTACGAGATTTTACCCTTACCCCATGAATACTCCTGACGTCTCCCACTCCCTAGCCTAAAGGTATCCTATGCACGTGTTGATGTCATGCACCAACATTTCACACAGGACTGTTTAAGCCGGCTACTAACGCTTTAAGCCCAATAATTGTGAACACCACTTGTGCCGCCGGTATTACCGTGGCGGCTGCCACCGGTCTTACCCAGCACTTATTCCCCAAGCTTGCTAAACTTGGTAAAAGGTTCACCGAAGTGAACCACTCAGATTCCCCCCATCACGCGTCTGCGCATTGTGGAGTTTGCGCGCCTGCTGCACGCCGTAGCGCTAGGGCCATTGTCTCAGTGCCCTTCTCGGGGCTCTTACTCTCATATCCCCTACGGGTCAAAGGTATGGTGGGCCGTTACCCCGCCATCTGCCTGATCCGACGCAGTCTCATCGC
>DAHVAU010000053.1 GCA_027314465.1 Microcaldota archaeon | reverse complement strand
GGGATAAACGAACAGGCAGTATACAGCAGAATAAAGGCGCTGGAGAAGAAGTTCGGCCTGAAATACATCCTGGAAGTGAATCTGGAAAGGCTTGGCTATGCGCCCTATCTTCTCCTGATCAAGTTCAGGGGCAATGCGCCTACGACACATGAACTTGAGAAGGCATTTGGCAGCGATCCAAGAATACAATTTGCAGCGACCACCAAGGGAAACTACGATCTAATTGCCTACATGCTTGACACGAATGCAGTACAGGCAATAGACAACTTTCGCAAGCTGCTTTCAAGCACGTCGTTAGGCAGGTATGGGGCAAGGTGGAATCTTATACCATTCGCGACCGTGTACTCCTTTGTACCATTAAGGGACGAATTTATTGAAATCATACTAAAGGACAAGGCATGGAAAAGGACGAGGGAAAGCATGACGCCCAGGGAAAATGAGCTGATGCAGAGGGAATTCCTGGTGCTCAAGGAGCTGAACGGCAACAGCACCATGAATTTCTCGGAAATAGACGAAAAGCACGACCTAGACAAGGGAACCTCGAGGTATTCGTACGAGCAATTGAAGGCCCAGGGTATAATCTCCAGGCCAACGATGACCATGACAAACATGCAGATAAAGTACCTTGGCGTGATATCGATAGCCAACATCTACGAAAAGAAGGTAGAGCAAAACCGTTACAAATTCCTTTTCGAGGTCATGGAATATGGAAACATATCAAATAAATACAGCCTCATGGGCAATATTGGCATGCCAGACGGCGGCATCATGTTCATGCCTGTGCTAAGCGATGGAGAGCTTGACAGGACTGTAATGCGCGTAGAAAAAGAGCTGCAGGGAAGCATAGTAAGAGGTTCTGTCGTCACGAATGCGCTGGTCGGCAACCTCTGTTACAGGCGATTTGACAACGACTATTCAAGGCAACACAAACTTCTGATAGATTTTGGAAAATTAGAGCCTAAAAAACCTGCTGATTACGAATAAGGATAAGAATCTGTTCCGGTATTAATAGCATCCTGAAACCATATCCACACCTCTTATTTAACAAATAACCATTGAAAAACAAGCCTTAAAAAGGTTTCTAAGATTAAGGACAATTATAGTAAAACCGGTGATTTGGATGAATAACAAGGACGCTTATGGCCAGGAAATCATCAGATATTACAAGGGCAAGCCGAGCTTTGAGGTGATAGAGCGGGACGACGGATTTGTAAACCTGTCTGGAGGTGCGGGATCCTACTTTTCTGAGTACAAAGACTGGGCTGCACACGAAAAGAAGGCCATAAAATTTGCAAACGGGAGATGCCTAGACATAGGGTGCGGCGCAGGCAGGGTAATCCTATACCTGCAGAAGAATGGACAATCCGCTATCGGGATAGACACTTCACCGCTTGCCATCAAGGTGTGCAGGCTGAGGGGAGCCAGGAGCGCAAGGTTGATGGGCATAGATAAAATAGGCCAATTCAGGCCCCAGTCATTCGACTCTGTAGTCATGTTCGGCAACAACTTCGGACTGTTTGCCAACAGGAAAAAAGCCAAGGCGCTTCTCAGAAAACTGCATGCAATAACTTCTAAAAGAGGTACCATAATAGCCGAAAGCCGGCAGCCTTATCTCACCGACAATCCGGTGCATTTCAGGTACCATGATATGAACAGGAAGATAGGGCGCATGCCCGGCCAGCTGCATATACGCGCCAGATTCATGCAAAACGCAAGCGATTGGTTCGATTATCTGCTAGTATCAAAGGAAGAGATGAAAGGACTCCTGTCAGGCACTGGGTGGAGGATATCAAAATTCATAAATGCAGATGGCTACAGGAAAAACGGCGTTTATATAGCCGTGATTACTAAGGAGAGGGCGTAATCGACTAAGATGAGTCTATGTTTGGAGTAAAGATAGTTGGACACAGAAAAATAGGCGGCATAAAGATAACAATAGTCAGGAGCGGCATTCTGAAACCCGCCCATAAGATAGCGACCGAATACAACGGGGAGATAAGAATAAACGAAGATGTAATCAATGCGTATGACAGACGCCTAAAAGACGGCATTACAGAAGCGGAGATGCGCAGTGTGCTCCTGCACGAGATATACCACCAAAAGAGCTTCCTGGCAAGGCCTTATCTATGGAAATGGGTAGACCATGCCTGCAGGTTCATGATATTGTCATGGTGCATTGTTTTTGCCTCTCTTGCCCTGATAGTATTGCCGATATCCACTGCAGACAGACTGGCTGCCTGGATACTGGCCCTGGTATTCAGTTCAGTCCTTCTACTTTTGGGTCTGAAGATGTATGTCTGGATCTTCAGAGAGCAGGAGGCAGCTGCAGACGCATACGAGGCAATGAAGGCCAACAGGCCTGAAGCTACAAAGGCAGTCAAGGATAGCCTTTACAGGAAGAAGGTAGTATCGGTAAAAAGGAGATATATAGGAGAGCACGGAACGCTCAAGGAGCGCAAGGCCTGGATAGATTCAATGATAAAAAAGTAAGATAGCTCGGCACCGTTCGAAAACTGACACCTTGGGCACAGCCTTGCCGTGAGCTTGGATTCCTCGCTGCGCTCGGGCACCTTAACCGCGTTGGCCTTCTGCAGCGCCTCGTCCATGTCCCGCCTGCTGAGGTGCACATATGTGTTCGCCATCCTGCTGTCGCCCGACCATCCGAAGAAGACCTTGAGCTGCTGCTCTGTGAGCCTGTTGGCGTAGTACGTGGCGCGCGAGTGCCTGAACAGGTGCGGATAGATGCGCTTCTGGATGCCCGCATTCTTCCCCGCTTCCTTCAGCACCTTGACAAGCGCGGCTTCGTCCAGCGCCTTGGTGGTCTTGGACCAGGTCCCTATGACGTTCCACAGCGGGTCGTCCGGCTTCTTGGCGTTCAGCAGTGCCAGGTACTGGCGGACATACGGAACGGAGAAGAAAACAGGTATTCTTCTCATGCCTGTCTTCCCGTTCACCCTTACATGCCTGGGCTCCTTATCGAACTCAATGTCCTTTACCCTCATAGTAAGCAGTTCCCCGGCGCGTATGCCCGCATCCAATATCAGCGCTATGATCGCCCTGTTTCTTGCGCTCCCCGTGACGCTTATCATCCTTTTTATCTCTTCCTCGGTCAGCATATCTTCAGGGAGTTTCCTCTTTGTAGAGTTGGTTGTTTTTATCCATGCAACCTCCCTGGGATAGTAATAGTCCTCCCCGAATGCGTGCTTGTAGAACGCCTTTACCTTGACCCTGATGTCCTGCTTGCCCCGTCGGTTAGCTTCAGGTCGCTGATCTTGCCGAAGGTGTGCCCTATGTCTTCCCGCATGGACTTCTTGAGATTTATCTTGGAATCCGGAGCCAGAAGGAACTTTTCCATTGAGTAGAGATGCTTCTCTATCGTTCTTGGGTCTGCGCCCACGGCCTTCAGGTAGTAGACATGCTTTGTTATGTACTCCTTGTTTGCCTTTCGTATCTTTGGATTGGACTGCATCCTTTAGTAAAGTAGCTGCGCGAATCTGCGTTGCCGCTCTGTTGCCATGCTAACCCCATATATGCAAAGGCATGTAAGAGATATCTGTACATGCAGTCAACTTGGAGTAGTACGCTGGGTACGAGAATCGAACTCGTGAAGGCATTGCTGCCAAACAGGTTAGCAACCTGCCGCCCTACCACTAGGCGAACCCAGCATGGATTCAGTGCAGCAGAAGCCGCCATGCACGACGAGAGTTGCACAGACTCTATGTTTCCACTCAACCCCGTATCTTCAGAGCATAGTCCTTTGTACGCGCTGGTGCGCATGCACAGGCGCTATATACTTAGGGTTGCTCCTTCCGGCCTGGCCCGGTTCGCATAAAGAACTACCGCCAAAGGCAGGGTCTCAACGCTTCTACATAGCTCTTATGCATCCATCGTCATACTAAGCAGGCATTGGCCCGCCTGAAGGGGATTTGCGGATGGGAAACCCCTAGCTTCCCGCCTATCTGCTGCCCTTATACATCGTTTGCGAAACCTTATATAAATTGGCTTTGAATATCTATCGATACGATAATCATGAATTACGAACAGCTCCTGGACAGGGCATTCAAGCAGCTGCCAAACCTTTCCGAAGAGAAATCCGACTTCAAGATACCAGAAGCGGACGCGCTTGTGCAGGGCAGCAGGACGATAGTCAGAAATCTTGCGCAGATAGCAGACGTGGCGCGCAGGGACAAGGATGAGATCGCAAAATACCTCACAAAGGAGCTCGCTGCGCCGGTCTCCATAGATAACCAGAGCCTTATAATAATGGCAAGGATACAGACAGGCACTCTCAACGAGAAGATAAAGAGGTACTTCGAGCTGTACATCGTATGCAAGGAGTGCCATAAGCCTGACACGCACGTGCAGTCGGTAGCAAGAGGATACACGACCATAGTGTGCGAGGCGTGCGGAGCAAAGTACACGGTTAAGAATTCGTGATCATATGTTCAGACGAGGAGGCGGAAGAGGGCATTTCGGAAGGAAGCCACACAGAGGAGCGCAGCCTGAGGAAAGGCGCATAATGCTGCCAAAGGAAAATGAGGTGGTTGGAATAGTCACCAAGGCGCTTGGGGCGTCAAAGTTCAGCGTGCTGTGCGCAGACAACAGGGAGCGCGTGTGCGCCATACCCGGCAGGCTCAAGAGGCAGTTCTGGATAAAGGAGGGCGATCCTGTGCTTGTCAAACCATGGGTAGTGCAGGGCGATGAGAAGGGCGATGTCGTATACAGGTACAGCCTGATGGACAAGGATACCCTCAAGCAGAAGGGCTTCCCGGTTCCGCAG
This sequence comes from Microcaldota archaeon, assembly GCA_027314465.1. Lineage (GTDB taxonomy): Archaea > Micrarchaeota > Micrarchaeia > Micrarchaeales > CABMGC01 > JAJZNA01. The sequence goes on along the minus strand of DAHVAU010000053.1, from coordinate 22,376 downwards.
GTCTGATTGTTATACAGCAGGCATTAAGACTGCTAGCTTGGCGCAGGCGCTGCCTGCTTTCCAGTCACGTACTCAAGCGTTCTGTCGGCATCGCGCTCTAGCTTGTATCTCCTCGAGAAGTAGCCGAGTATGTTGCGTATGTCGCGCTCCAGGAACTCGCCTGACTTTGGATGGGTGAGCAGGACTGCCTGGCCGAAATCTATCATGTAGGGGACATCTGCCTTCATGAGTATGTTGTACTCGCTTACATCGCCATGCACAAGCTGCGCGCCGTAGAGCTTCTTCATGTCCTCCAGGATCATGTCGAGCACTGCAGCGGGATTCTCAATCTGGCTCTCCTTGAGCGTTCTTGCAGGGATGTCATCCTCGCCTATGAACTCTATTGCAAGCACGTTGCCCCTGAAGTAATACGGCCTTGGAGCGTGCACACCGGCGATCTCTGCTGCCATGAGGTTGCCGTACTCCTTCCTGCACCACGTGTTCACTATGGCAAATATGTTGTTCCTGACCCCCTCAAAGCGCGGGTCTCCTATCATGTAGTCCATGCGCTTGGGAAAGCTCGATGTCTCTATGCGAAATATCTTCAGTATGACGTACTCCGCGCCCTGCGCCTGCGGCCCTGCGTCTGCTATGTACACATCGGCCTCCTTGCCGGTCTTAAGCACGAAGTCCATCTTCGTTATTATGCCGTGGTTGAACATGCGCCACAGGCACATCATGGTCCTGTTCTCGAATATGCCCTCCTCGATCTTGAGCTGCTCTTTTATCATGTGCGTGCCGCGGTCCGGGCGCTTCCTCTTCCCTAGCCTTCTTGCCATCGTTATCAGTGGAATTATTGCACGAGCACATTAATATAGCTAAACTGGAAGGGGATATCATGCAGCCCCTTAGGATAATAGTCGACAACCGTGAGAGGAACCTGGAGCTTATAGAGGCGCTCTCGGATTCGGGGGTTGTGATAGACTTCGCGCAGCTGCCGGTTGGAGACTACATAATCTCTGACAGGATATGCGTCGAGAGGAAGACAGTAGGGGATTTCGAGAGCTCGATAATGAACAACAGGCTGTTCGAGCAGCTGGGCAGGCTGCATCAGAGCTTCGATAAGCCGATCCTTCTGATAGAGGGGGACCAGGCGGAGCACAGGCTAAGCGACAACGCCATAATAGGGGCCATACTCAGGCTCTACACCGAATACAGCGTGCAGGTGCTTCATTCCCGCGACGCCAGCCACAGTGCGGCGATTCTGTCCAAGTTCGCGGAGAGGGAGCAGCAGGACGAAAAAAGGGAGCCCAGGCTTGTAGGGCTGAAAAAGGCATACACCACATACCAGTGGCAGGCGCTGATACTGGGTTCAGTGCCAGGCATAGGGCCTGCGCTTGCGCACAGGCTACTGTCCCATTTCAAGACCGTGAAGAACGTTGCAATAGCAGATCCCAAAGAGCTTATGAAGGTCGAGAAGATAGGCAAGAAGAAGGCGCAGCGCATATACGAGATACTCAACGCCGAGTTCCAGGACGTGCAGTGATACCTACTTGTCCTCGTTAATGGCCGTGAGCGCCACTGCGCTGCTTACATATGGATCAAGCTCCAGATTGCACTTCCCAATGACCCTGAGCCTGCACTGGGATATCAGTGCGCCGCACAGCTTGCTGTACGATGCGAAGACTATGAACCTATCTCCAGATGCCCTTACCCTTGCTACTGCACCACCAATGTTCGTCGTCCCGGCTAAGAAGAGCATTATCTCCAGCGCCAGGGACTTTGAGTGCATGGAGCCTTCGCCAAAGCGCATGGCTGCGCTTACGTATGCAGGGAGCAGCCTTCGCTCAATCTCCACGCTATCCCTGAGCACCAGCACGAACCCCTTGCCTTTGGATAGGTGCATGGCGGCAGCGATCGGCGCATCGGCCCCGCTAGGCGATGTGACCCTGAGCGCGACAAGCCCTTTGCCCAGGTCGGCTAGCCATGCGTTTTCTTTCTTTTTCATGCTTGACTATCAAAACCAAACGCTTAAAACCCTTAATGTTTATATTATTAGCTGACTATAATACGAGTGTTAGTGATAATATGAGCCAGTTCGGATCTCAATTCCACGGCAAGTCGGGCAGGAAGCTCAAGGGCAACGGCAAGATTAAGCTCAAGAACAGGGACAAGAAGAGGTACGAGATGGGAGGCTACTTCGCCTCGACAAGGCTCGCAGCCGAGAATGGGTCCAAGAGGGTGCGCGCACGCGGAGGCAGAGTCAAGGACAGGATGCAGTACGCAGGATACGCAAACCTGCTTGTTGGCAAGGCCTACAAGAAGGTCAGGATAAAGGCGATAATGGAGTCAAAGGACAACAGGAACTTCGCCCGTCTCAACCTTATAACCAAGGGCACCGTGATAGACACTGAGGAAGGCAAGGCAATTGTGACAAACAGGCCAGGAAGGGAGGGCTTCATAAACGCCGTAAAGCTGTAAGGGTGCTGCGATTCCTACAAGAGCCTACATATTGGACAGAAAGGAGATGGACGCGCTCAAGAAGACCCTTGAGTACGATCCGTACCTTGACAAGAGCAAGACTGAGGACGAGCTCGCCAGGATGAAGACGGATGAGGAGGCAAACATAATATTCGCAAGGCAGGACTACTGGCTCAAGGACGGCATAACTATGAACCTTGACAGGGAGAAGTGCTATCTGGCCATCAGCGCTGTGGATGAGTTTCTTGGCAAGGCCGAGACCAAGCTCAAGAGGCTGTACCCGAACCTGGCGAGGGCTGACGAGGAGCTGGAGAAGAAGATAGTTGGAGAGATAGAGAAGGAGAGATCAGAGAGCGAGTCCGGGCTTGGAATGATCTTTGGGTAGTTTGCTTGGATCTGCTCAGCTCGCTTGACCTGTCAAAAAAAGAGATCGGCAGAATATTTGAGCTCGCTGACCGGCATATGCCCGCGCATTCGCGCAGCGGCCCTCTTCTTGCGCTTCTTTTCGAGAAATCATCTACAAGGACAAGAGTATCGTTTGAATCCGCCGTCCACGGCCTTGGCGGAAGCGCGGTGTACATAGACTCGCGCACCTCGCAGATGTCGCGCGGCGAGAGCATCGGAGATACGGCGCGCGTGCTTAGCTCTTATGTGGACATAATCTCAGCCAGGATGAACAGGCACCAGGACATAGTGGCGCTTGCGGATGCCGCAGACGTGCCGGTAATAAACGCGCTTACAGACCTTGAGCACCCGTGCCAGGCCCTTAGCGACGTCTACACGATCAAGAAGCACTTTGGAAGGATTTCAGGGCTGCGCATAGCCTTTGTAGGGGACATAGCCGCAAACACTGCAAACTCGCTTATGGTCACCGCCGCAAAGATGGGCGCGGAGATATCGCTTGTGGGCCCAGACGCATGCGAGCCAAGCAAGGCGTACGTTGACGGCGCCAGCGAGTGCTCGCTGGTTGAGATATCAAACAGCATGCAGGACGGGCTTGAGGGCTGCCACGTGGTATACACGGACACGTACGTGAGCATGGGACAGGAGGCCGATGCGGCCAGGAGGAGAAAGCTGTTCGCAAAGTACCAGATCAACGCCAAGGCGATGAGGTATGCCAGGGACGGAGCGGTGGCGATGCACTGCCTGCCCGCACACAGGGGCGAGGAGATAACCTCGGAAGTTCTCGACGGGAAGGCGAGCCTTGCGTGGAAGCAGGCTGCTAACAAGATGCCCGTTGAGCGGGCGATACTCTTTTATTTGTTGAACAATGCAGACTAATGGTGCCTTGATGGAAACTATATGCATATCTCTGGGCGGACATGTTGTGTTCAAGAAGAACGGCGTGAACGTGAACTACATAAAGAAGCTTCTTGACGTCATAAAGCAGAACACAACGAAGTATAAGTTCATAATAGTTGTTGGGGGAGGGTATGCAAGCAGGCTCTACACGCAGCCTGCGCGGCAGATAATAAGGAATAACGAGGTCCTGGACGAGATTGCCATTGCGATAACCAGGATAAACGCGCTGATAGTCAAGGACATATTCTCAGACCTTGAGATCTATCCCAACGTTGCCACAAGCCTTGAGGAGCTGAGGGCCGCGACAAGGGGCAATGAGGTCGTTGTCATGGGCGGGCTGCTCCCTGGCATGACTACCGATGCAGTGGCAGTGCTTGCCTCTGAGGTAGTTAACAGCAGAGTGATGATAAACATAGGGAACGGCTCTTATGTCTATGACAGGCCGCCCTCCATGAGGGGGGCAAAGAGGCTTGGCTCCCTGGACCACAACACCATGGTAGACATAGCGTCAAAATACGACACCCGTGAGGCCGATGCGTCGTTCATATTCGATCTTGTGGCAAGCAAGCTCTCCAAGAGGGCTGGCATCGAGATACGGTTTGTTAACGACGACATAAACGAGTTCAGGCTGGCTCTTGAGGGCAAGAAGCACAAGGGCAGCGTAGTGAAGTGAGCCTTGGGCGTAGGGCATTTACAGCGCTATATGCGCCGTGTGCGCTACTCTTTATATACTTAAACTATTAGCAGTCTAATCAATGGAGATACTCGACTATGACATCGCAGTGCTTGGCAGCGGCATCGGCGGGCTTTCGGCGGCCATACACGCAAGCAACGAGTCAAAAGGGCAGTTGAGCATTGCGCTCGTATCCAAGCTGCACGTCATGCGCAGCCATTCCGTGGCCGCGGAGGGAGGGATCTCCGGCGTTCTTTATCCTGACGTAAACAAGGACAGCGAGAAGCTGCATGCATATGACACTGTCAAGGGATCCGATTATCTTGCAGACCAGGATGCTGTTGACGTACTTGTCAAGGGAGCCCCAAAGGAGATACGCTTCTTCAACAACATAGGCGTGCCGTGGAACAGGCGCGAGAAGGGCATGATATCCCAAAGGCCGTTCGGAGGCATGAGCGTACCGAGGACAGCATTCGCTGCAGACAAGACGGGATTCTTCATGATGAGGGCGCTATACGACGAGCTGCTGGGCCATGGCAACATCGACGTATTCCACGAGCACTTCGCCACCTCGATAATCACGGCAAAGGATGGGGCGCACGGCTTTGTAACGTTCGACATGGCAAACGGTGAGATCAAGGCCTTCAGGGCAAAGGCCGTAATACTTGCCACAGGAGGATTCTCAAGGATATACGCGCTCACTACAAATTCATACTCAAACACCGGCGACGGGACTGCGATGGCTGTTAGGGCAGGAGCTGCGCTCAAGGACATGGAGTTCGTGCAGTTCCATCCTACCGCCCTTGTGCCCAGCGGGATACTAATTACAGAAGCGGCCAGGGGAGAGGGAGGATACCTGACAAATGCGCGCGGAAAGCGCTTCATGCAGGACTATGCGAAGAGCAAGATGGAGCTGGCGCCAAGGGACATAGTCTCAAGGGCGATAATAACTGAGATAGAGGCAGGCAGGGGGTTCAGGGACCCTGAATCAGGGATGGGGTACGTGCACCTTGACTTAAGGCATCTTGACAGGGACAGGATAGACGAGAGGCTGCCGATGATAAAGGAGATAACGATTAAGACCCTCAACCTCGACCCCAGCGAGGAGCCGATACCCATCAGGCCCGCGGCGCATTTCACAATGGGAGGCGTACACACCGACATAAACGGGAGGGTAATGACTGCGTCTGGAAAGCATTTTGGAAGGCTGTGGGCGGCAGGCGAATGCTCATGCGTGAGCGTGCACGGGGCGAACAGGCTTGGCAGCAACTCACTGAGCCAGTGCTCGGTATGGGGCAGAATAACCGGCGCACAGGCCGCTGCATTCGTGGCAAGCGCAGGCAGCAGGCATGAGGGCTTTGAGAGCGGAGCCGAGGATGAAGAGGCAAGGATAAGCAGCTTTGTAGACGGCAAGGGCAACATAAGCCCCTACGAGGTGCGCGACGAGATGCACAGGATCATGGGCGAGCACATGTACGTGTTCAGGACCGTGGCAGGGATGAGAAAGGCTGAGCATGAGCTAATAGCGCTGCGCAAGAAGGCCGAAAGGATGCACGTCATGGACAAGGGCAGCACGTACAACACCAACCTTCGCGATGCTTTCGAGACAGTGAATCTTCTGGAGCTTGCGCTGGTTACAACCAGCTGCGCGCTGAAGAGAACCGAGAGCAGGGGCGCGCATGTGGTCAGGGAGCATCCGAAGAGAGATGACAAGAACTGGCTTAAGCACACGCTCGCATCAAGATCGCAGAGAGGCACAATCACGCTTTCATACGTTCCTGTGGCCATGGGCAGATTCGCGCCCGAGGAGAGAAAGTACTGAGGTGGCATGATGGCAGAATCTTATGATGTGCGCGGAAGGCAGTCGAGCATACTCAGGCTCTACGGCTTTGACAAGGAGGGGCTGTTGCACATGGTGTTCTACAGGGCAGCGATATTCGTTGCAGTGCTGCTCATTGCCAGCATAGCCCTTGGCGTTGCATATGCGCATACGCCGTTCACCATATACACCGAGATACTCATGCTGGTGATGTGGGTGCTGTTCACCCCGCAGCTCTTCGAGACGTTCAAGGCCTCGTCCATAATAGCCAGCGGGGGAGTGGTGTTCGGCAGGCTCAACGCTTCGTTCATGAGGTTCGGGGTCAGGAGAAAGCCGTGGTTTGTGATCTACAGCGCAGTGCCGTACGTCGCAATGGCAGTGTGGGCCTGCGGCTTTGTCATACTTGCATATCTGTGGTTGGCATGAGGGCTTCAAGATACGAGATAGCGATGTATGGCAGCATGGTAGGAGTGCCTCTTCTGATGTTTATGATAATGCTCGCCATGTACCTCAGCAGCCCGTACGCCTACACCCTGCTGCCTGCGCTGCTGATTGTGGCGCTTGGAGCATTTGCAGTTACAGGCGCCAAGGAGATATACCTGCACAGCGCATATCCTGGCAGCAGGAACAGGATGGTGAAGGGAATTGAGGAGCACAGCAGCGCGCATCCCAGAAGCACCAAGGGGGAGCCGGTGACTATTGCGATAAAGAGATTCAATGCCCAGAGCAGGGAGTTCGACAGGATATCGTACAGGTATTACGCTACAAAGCTTACGACTGTTCTTGGCGCGCTTATAGACATAAAGTCTTACCAGGACAACACTCTTTCCATGAGGTACAACTGCAGGATGGGGATATGCGGCTCATGCAGCATGGTGGTCAACGGCAAGCCGGTGCTGGCGTGCGAGACAAACCTGATGAATGTAGCCGAAGCCGGAAATGGCATTGTAGAGGTATCCCCGATGCTTGGCCACCCGCTGAAAAAGGACATAGCCCCGGATCTTACAGAGTTCTTCGCAAAGCACAAGTCGGTAGAGCCCACGCTCTACAGGGAGAAAGCCGCAGAAAAGTACCAGGTGAAGGCTGCTATCCCGCAGACCAAGGACGAGGTTGACAAGTATCTTCCGTATTCATACTGCCTAATGTGCGGGCTGTGCCTCGATGCGTGCCCGGTGGTCAACTCAAACCCTAATTTCGTGGGGCCGCAGGCGCTCTCGCAGGTGTACAGGTACCACAAGGATTCGCGCGACCAGAAGGGCAAGCGCAGGCTCTTTGATGTAGACTCGGCAGAAGGTGTGTGGGGCTGCGAATTCTCAGGGTCATGCTCCAAGGCATGCCCCAAGGGAGTTGACCCTGCGGCTGCGATACAGATGCTAAAGGGCAGCCTTATGCAGAGCATTACGGAAGATGATAAGGTGCTTTGATGAGATACAGAACAGAGAAGGATGTGATAGGCAAAGTGAAGGTGCCTGCCCAGGCGTACTACGGGTCGGATACCGAGAGGACTATTGAGAACTTCAGCGTCTCAGGCACGAGAGTGCCGCTGGAGCTTGCGCACGCGTATGCAATGCTAAAGAAGGCAGCTGCGATTGCGAACATGAAGGACGGCAAGCTAGACGCGCGCATAGCAAGGGCGATAATAAGGGCGTGCAACGACGTGCTGGCGCACAGGCTTGACGACCAGTTCCCGATAGACGTCTTCCAGGCAGGCGCAGGCACATCGCTTAACATGAACGTTAATGAAGTGGTAGCAAACAGGGCGATAGAGATACTGGGCGGAAGGCGCGGGGAGTACAGGCTGGTCCATCCCAACGACCACGTCAACATGTCGCAGTCGACCAACGACACAATGCCGACAGTGGTGCACATTGCCACATATCTTGCAATAGAAAGGCACCTTATTCCTGCGCTTGTGGAACTTAAGGGGTCACTGGGCAGGAAGGCCGCCGAGTTCAGGCACATAATCAAGATAGGCAGAACGCACCTGCAGGACGCAGTGCCAATAACTCTTGGGCAGGAATTCTCGGGATATGCATCAGCCGTTGCGAATTCAGTCTCCATGGTAAAGACTGCGCAGGCAAGGCTGCTTGAGATACCGCTGGGAGGCACTGCGGTGGGCACGATGATAAATGCCGACGACACGTATGCGCGCATTGCGGTTGCGCAGCTAAACATAATCACCGGAGCGCGCTTTCGCATAGCACGCAACAGGTTCGCCATGATGCAGCAGAGGCTTGAGGAGCTGGCAGTCGCTGACGCGCTCAAGGAGGCTGCGACATCGATAAACAAGATAGCAAACGACCTGCGCATACTCACTTCCGGGCCGGTCGGAGGGATGGGCGAGGTGACGCTTCCCTCGATCATGCCCGGCTCTTCGATAATGCCTGGAAAGATCAATCCAAGCATGGCCGAGATGATGAACATGGTATGCATAACCGTGATAGGCAAGTGCACCACTGTCACAGAAGCCGCCAACGGCGGCCAGCTTGAGATAAACGTATTCACTCCGGTGGTTGCCTACGAGCTCATATCCTCGGTACGCATCATGTCGAACGCTATTAGGGCATTCTCAAGAAAGTGCGTCTCTGGCATTAGACCGAATCTGCGCAACATATCCAGGCACATAGAGATGGACATATCGCTTGCAACTGCGCTTAGCCCGTACATAGGCTACGCAAAGGCCGCATGGATAGCAAGGAGCGCGTACAGGCAGGGCAAGAGCGTCAGGCAGGTCTGCCTCGAGCACAAGATAATGGACGCCAAGAAACTGGACAAGGTGCTCAGTCCCAGACGCCAGGCGTACAACAAAGGCTAGGTGCGCAGACGGTGAATGGCTGGCGGCGTGCATCAGCCTGCCGGCAGCATGTTGTCCACTATGAACTTGGGGTCGTACGCGATCATGTCGGTGTACTTCTCCCCAGTGCCGAAGAAGAGTATTGGCACAGTCGTATCGCTGAGTATCGAGAGGGTGTTGCCGCCCTTGGCATCCACGTCAAGCTTGGTTAGTATTATGCCGTCCAGGCCCACGGCCTCGTTGAGCGCCTTCACCTGCTCAAGCAGCGCATTCCCTGATATGCTCTCGCCTATGAATATCTTCATGTCAGGCTTTGCGACCCTGGACATCTTCTTTAGCTCCTCTATCAGGCTCTTGTTGGTCTCCTGCCTGCCGGCGCTGTCTATAAGCACTGCCATTATGCCGTGTGCCTTTGCATGGGATATGGCATCGAACGCCACGCTTGCGGGATCTGCGCCGTATGTGCCCTTGATCACCCCTATGCCAAGTTTCCCTGCGTGGAATGCCGTCTGCTCTATTGCAGCGGCGCGGAACGTGTCGCTTGCAGACATCACGCACGTTATGCCGCTATGTATAAGCAGGCTGGCCACCTTCGCCATTGTTGTTGTCTTTCCTGCTCCATTGGGACCGAGGAAGAGTATCTTGAATGGAAGAGCATTGCCTACGGCGCTGCTTTTTATCGAAGAGACCATGTCAAGCGGCGATGCCTTTGTAAGCACGCCCATTATGGAGCTGCGCATGGTGCCGAGTATCTCGGAGTTTATGTCGCGCGAGTCCACCTGGCGCCCGACAAGGCTGCTGCGTATGCCCTCGGCTATTCTCTCGGCGACATCGTAGTTGACGTCTGACTGGAGCATGCCGATCTTAAGCTCCTCTATGAACGGCTGCGCGTCCTTCTCGCTGATCCTCACCTGCCCGAATATTAATCCCTTTATGCGCGTAGTCGCAGAGACCTTTGGCGCCTTGCGCTCCTGGCGGTGAGTCTGGGGCTCTGGAGGCTGCATTGCGGCGATATTCTCTGCGCGTTCCTCAGATCGGGGCATCTCGCGCACGGGCTGCTGAGGCTGCTGGGGCTGCTGGTGCCGGACTGCAGGCGCCTGATGGGCAGTGTCTGCATGCCGCGCTATTCCGTGCTCTTTGCGCTGCTGCTCCTCTCTGGGCGCGGTAGTTGGTTCTACAGGTTTAGCCCTGCTATGGACCGGTTCATGTTTTACCTGCATCTGCTCTCTGGGCGCGGTATCTTGTTCCTGGACAGGCGCCTCGTGCGCCTGCTGCTGCGCGGCGTTCTGCTGCTCCTTCTTTGACAGCGAGTCTACAAAACTAGAGAACTTCTTCTTGAGGCCCTCAAACATCAGAATTACCCTACTGCTGCTGTTCCTGGTAGGCCAGGGCGTTGAGCTTGTACTCTATGTCCATGAGATCGCCCTCGAGCTTCTTCTTCTCAGAGAGCATGCGGCTTAGGAGCTGCTCCCCTTTCTTCTGGTTCTCCCTCAGGAAGCCGAGTGCCTGCTGGGGCTGCTGCTCTATAAGGTATCCGCCGCCCACGTACGTGAGCACCGTCTCCGACTTCTCTATCTTTCCTGGGATGTATACGCCGCCCTCGCCGCTGAGCATTATCCTTGAGTTCTGCACTGAGCCGTAGCTCTCCAGCAGCTCCATGTTCCTTTGCAGCGCAGTGGCGCTCATTGAGTATGAAGCTATGCTGTTCTGAATGTTCTCGTACTGCTGGCCGTAGAGCCCCTGCAGGTACCTGAGCTGCGCTATAACCTCATTTGCATTGGGAGCGTTCGTGGATTCGGCCATCTAATCACATATACAATCGCATGAAATTATATAAGGGTATCGAGGGTGCGCGCCCTACGCCCTAAAGGCCGCCAGATCCGCTATTGCATCATCCACGGTGTAGTGCACACGGCCTCCTGAGACCTCTATGAATGCCTGCACCTGCAGATTCACGGCCACTGACACGCAGTCAGAGGAGAGCCTGAAATCGCCCCTGTATCCTACGATCCTCTTGCCTATGCCTGCGGCGTAGCCAACCTCTGCCGCAGTGCCGCTGTCAACATCAGTGCCGTCAAGTACGGCCAGTACCGCATCCGAGCGGCGTATGTCGCCCATGTTCTGCTCGCCCATGACCAGAGCCTGCTTACCTGTCATACTCACTGCTCTGGCCCTGAGCTGCGCCGATGACATGCCCATTGTAGGGCCCCACGGATTGATGACACTGATGCCGGCGTGCGAGAGCTTTGGCACAAGGTATCTGCCCAGCCAGTATCTCCCGGCATCAGAGAACCCAAGAGGATTTGCTATATACACGGACAGCTTCTTCATGAGAGTAGATTAGGCTCTGCGCTTAAAAGGCTTGTGCAGAGCTACTCTATGTCAAGGCCCTCGGAGAACCTTGTAAGCTCGAATCCCGTGGTCTGGTCGCCTGCCACAATTCCGTTCGAGTTTGCAACAGTGCATAGTCCAAGGCTCATCGATCCCAGATTTGCGGTTGTCTGGGCGTATACTATGCCCAGGCCCTTTACGAACTCTATGTCGTCATCTGTTGCGCTGTTGTTGAGCGCAAGGCCCTTGTTAGTGAGCACATTGTTAGCCCCGACTGTGCTAAAGCCCCCTATATGGCGCTCTATCACCTCCACGCCAAGCAGATCGCCTATCTTCTTGGCCTCTGCCCTGCTGTACTCTGGATTTATTATCGCAAGCCTGTCGTTTGCAAGCACGTTGTTACGCAGCGCATTGAGGTCAGTCTCGAGTATCTCCACGCTCACTCCGGGAAGGCTCTTTTTCAGGTGCTGCACCTCGGACCTGTCTGCCATCTGGGGCAGCACTATGCACCTGGAATTTGCCAGAGCGTATATGCCTATGAGCCCAGATCCGTCTACAGATGCGACCACTGGTCTGCATCCCAGGTTCTCCTCTAGAATGGTGCGCTCTGTCTTTGTGGCTATTGAAGAGACCAGCATGTACGAGTCGGTGGCTATAGCAAACGCACCAATAAAGCTGTTGTTGCCTATCGTAGATTTTGCTATGCCCATCTCTTGACCTTAGTTGCCTGGCGCTGGAGGCTTCGTAGTCTCTGGCACCGCAGTGTTCTCTGCATCTGGCTGGACCTCGCGCGTCTGCGCCTTACTGGCCTGCCTGGGCTTCGCGCCCTGCACTGCGCCTTCCTTTACCGGCTTTGCCTCCTCTGGAGCAGCAGGTAAAGCCTTCTCCCCGTCTGCAGCCGCCTGCTTTTTCTCGGTGGACTTTGCCTTGGCCTCGGTCTTGTGCTGGGCAGGCTTCTTGGCGGCCTCCTGAGGGAAGCCCTCCTTGCCGGCCTGTGCCTGGCTTGCGGACTTGGACTGCGCAGCTGCAGGCGCAGGCTGCTGTGCAGCGCCTGCGCGCCTTACGCTGATCTTGCCTGCGCTTCTGGTTATCTCTATCTGTATTGAGCTTCCGGTTCCGACCACTGTGCTCATTATGTACTCGTTAAGCTTTGGGTCTATTGATATGGTGCTTGGATCCGCCTTGCCGAACCTTGCAACGTACTCCCTTAGGTATCCCGATGCCCTCTGCCTCTTCTTTGTGGACCTGCCCGCTGTCAGAGTCTTTCTGAACCTCACTGTCGCAGTGGTTGTTGCTGATGATGGTGTAGTGGCTGCCATGGTATCACTCCTTTATCCTGAGCTTTCTCCTTCTCCAGTCCCTCTGGAACTTGTTGTTCACAAGGCGCCTGTGCGTCCTTACCGTAGCCAGCACAGGTATGCGCCTGTTCTGCTTGCGCTTGCTCGCAAGCCTTCTCTTCATGTTAAGCGATTTCTTGCTCATCTTGCTCCCTATATAATAGTTAATCTATATTCCGCAAAACTCTATAAGACCTTGCTTTCCTGCACAGATCTGCGCTGCCCGTTGAGCTCGATGCCCACCCACCTTATGCTTCCGATGCAGACGCGGCCCGATTCGGTGATTGCATACTCCGGTGCCTTGCTGCCTTCTGCCACGGCATTCGAATCTGCATTGGTTATGCGTGCGTGCCCGAGCCTTACCAGGGCGGCTATGCTGTCAAGCACTGCCAGCGAGTCTGGCATGTCCACCTGCTTGCCGATATACTGGTAGAATAGGTTCTCGGCAGTTATGCCCTTCTGCAGCCTGTTGGCGGATGAGCTGGGGGCAGTGCTGTTGCCAAGGTTGAACAGCACTATAGCCATGTAGTTTCTTGTCACTGCATCCGGAGCTCGCAGTAACGATGCTATGGCCCTCTGCTCCATGCCTAAGTCCTTTAATGCGCGATCTACAGTGCGCTGGTACCTGAACACCATTTACTATCACTTGTGCCTGAACTCTATGGAAGGCTCATTTCTGGTAGTGAACCTTGCCAGTATCTGCTTGAGCTGAGCCTCAGTTATTATTGAGGATATCCTGCCCTGCTGCGCCATTGCAAGCAGCAGGTCCACGACCTGCGAGTACAGCTCGCGGCTTGATACGCGCACGTTCGAGAGCCTGTCATACGCATCAGGGGTGAGCAGCTTTTTTATGGCGCTGCGCTTCTGCTGCTCAAGCTGCATCGCCTGCAGGCGCTTCTCGAGCTGCTGCCTGCGCAGCCGCTCCTGCTCGTCAGCCTCATCAGGCACGTCAGCCACCCTTCAGGGTCTGCGCAGAGAGCTTGTCAAGGAAGGACTTTCCGCTAGGCGTTATGACCCTTCCCTGCTTTGTGACCTTCACGTATCCCTTCTTCTCAAGGGCATCGAATGCGTCCTTTATTATGCTTCCTCCTGCCCTGTAGTGGTGGTGCCTTGTCATCACGTGACCTTTCTTGCTGCCGTACTTGGTCCTGAGCTTTGAGATGCCTATGGGCCCGTTCAGGTATACCTGCCTGAGCACAGAGGCGCACCTCACGTACCAGAAATCAGCGCTCTGGGGCACTCTCTCCTTCCCAGGGCCGCTCTTCACATACGTCACGTAATCAGGCTTCGGTATGCCCGCAGCCTTGAGCTTCTCCGCCGCAGCGCCTATTAGGCTCTGCGGATCTGCCTCAAATACATTTGCCATGCAATAACGCCTTTAGAAGTCCAGGATTTAACGGTAATATGTCATGCATTAGATATATATTTATTGCTGTACATATGCTTATTGCTGAATATGGGCCCCAGACGGTCTTTTGGCACCATAATTCTTGGTATGATTGCATGGAAGTAAACTTCTTAGAGGATGAGGCAAAGAACCTTGTCATAGAGTTCGTCGATGCGGACAGGAGCCTGCCTGATTTTATAAAGAGCAAGCTGCTTGATAACAAGGATGTGGATTTCATAGGAGTGGTAAAAGAGCACCCTGAGATCAACAGACCAAAGATGATAGTTAAGTCGAGCAAGAATGCGCGCACGATAGTGGCAAAAGCAGTGGAGGAGCTTCAGGGAGACATGAAGGAGCTGGCAGCCAGCCTTCCAAAGAAATGATGAAGCAGGGAATACGCATACTTGCTGTGGATGACTCCAGGTTCTCAAGGTGGGATAGTTGAGTGCTTATTGTTGGCATAGTTGGCAGGGAAGAGATTGTCGAGGGAGTGCTGTCTTTTAGGGTCGAAGCTGATGGCGACGATGCCACAGATACGCTCATAGGCTCTGCAAGATCCTCAAGGTTCATTGACCAGATAAGACTAATAGCCATAAACGGCACCACTCTGGCCGGCATGAACATAGTGGACATACTGAAAGTTGGCAGGGCGCTCGGGGTCCCTGTACTTGCAATAACCAGGAAAAAGCCGCATCCCTCGATGCTGAAGAGGAGCATAAGGCTTGCCAGGCCAAAGAGCTACAGGTCCAAGATAGAGACCATAGACAGGATATCAAAGCGCTCAGAGATCTACAGAGCGCAGGGCATGTACGTGCAGGCCGCCGGGATAGGCAGAAAAGATGCTGCGGGGCAGATAGGCAACTGCATCGCGCTATTAAGACTGGCGCACATAGTGGCAGGAGGAATTGCCACCGGGGAATCCCGGGGAAGGATGTAGGAGATATAATGACGAAGGGATTTGACAGGGTAAGCGGCCTAGTGGATTCATACAGCCAGGATATGGTACGCACAATGAAGGAGATGATACCGATCAGGGCAGTGTCGCCGATGAGCGGCGGCGAGGGGGAGATGGAGAGGGCGCGGTATCTTGAGGGTGTGCTGAAGTCCTGGGGGCTGAGTACGCATAGATACGATTACACAGACGGCACTGGCACAGCGAGACCGAACATAATCAGCACTGTCGGAGATGGGCAGGGAGTTATATGGCTCGTGGGGCACATGGACACTGTTGCAGAGGGAGACAGGAGTCTGTGGAAGACGGATCCGTTCGCGCTCAGGCTTGAGGGAGATCTCATGTACGGGAGGGGCACGAGCGATGACGGGCAGGGAGTAGTGTCCTGCATGTATGCGCTCAGGGCGCTAGTTGAATCGGGAATAACAGCACGGTACAAGGTAGGACTGGCGCTTGTGGCTGACGAGGAATTGGGCAGCAGGTTCGGCATGCAAAAGCTCATGGAGGAGAGGAAGCTGTTTGGAAAGAGGGACATGTTCGTCGTGCCTGACTCGGGGAACAGCGACGGATCGGTGATAGAGATAGGGGAGAAGGGCCTGCTGTGGCTGAAGATAACTGTGAACGGCAGGCAGGTGCATGCGTCCACCCCTGGACTTGGAGTGAATGCCTTCAGGGAGTCCATAGAGTTTCTGCATGAGGTTGACGTGATGCTGCATTCCAAGTACAGCAAGAAGAACGCGCTCTTCAGGCCTAGCATGTCCACATTCGAGATGACAAAGCACGAGAAGAACGTTGACAGCACAAACATTGTGCCTGGCACTGACATTTCCTACATGGACTGCAGGGTGCTACCTGACTACAGACTTGACGACGTAGTGAAGGATGTGCGCGAGGTTGCAGGGCGCAAGACAAGGGCCAGGATAGATGTAGAGGAGTATGTGCGCGACGATCCCGCGCCTGTCACTGATGCCAATGCGGAGGTGGTGAAGCTGCTTGAGTCCTCTATAACTGAGCTTAGAGGCATCAAGCCGAAGAAGATCGGCATTGGAGGCGGCACATGCGCGGCATTCCCCAGAAAAAAGGGCATGCAGGCAGCAGTGTGGATGACCGAGCAGGATGTGGCACATCAGCCAAACGAATACGCGCGCGTTGGGGACATGGTTGCAGACGCGAAGGTGTTCGCGCACATGGCCCTGTGAAGCGCAGACAGGCTTATATATCACGCAGACTTCAGTTTTTGGTATGATAAAGCCACGCGGCAAGACCATTGACATTGATAGCGCATTCAGCCTGACTAAAGACCCCAGGTACAGAGCGGATGGCACGAACGATGGCGCCATACTGGCAGACATATCCAGGCGCCTTGGCGCGTGCGGTGATGCCGTAGCAGCCTACACTGCAACGCGCATTGACATGGATGAGCGGGTGCGCATTGCTGCCCTTGGAGTTGTCAGGGATCCTGTGAGGGTGTGCAGCATAGCGACAATAGCCGCCGTAGAGCAGAGCGCAGCTGCAGAGGAGCTGGCCCTTGGCGCACTGGCAAGGCTGGACAGGGGCATGGGTCTTATTGCAGAACCGCTGGAAAGAACGCGCGTGCAGCTGAGGCTTGAACTCATTGCCAGGAAAGGCACACCAAGAGTCTCAGTGGCAGCCATCAGAATGATCACGAGTGCAAGCTTCCTGCGCACAATGGCATTTGACGAGAAAAGGCCGGAAGTGAAGAACGCTGCAATACACAGGCACCTTGTGCTCAGCTTCAACTATGTGCGCAGGAACAGAATCGAATAGATGCGCGCAGGCTACTAGGCGCATTCAGCCCATGTTCTTTATTATGGTCTTAAGTATCGCGTAGCCGTCACGAAACGTGCGCAGCTTGGGGTCGCCGGCCGCACGCTTCTTCTCCACGCTGGGCACCTCGAGCACCCTAAGGCCCATCTTCATGGCCTTTATATTTATCTCGGTCTCTATGCCAAAGCCCTTCTCCTTAAGGTGCATTTTGCGCGGCACGCCGCGCCTAAAGCTCCTGTATCCGTAGCACATGTCGCTGTAGCTGCCCGCGAATATGACATTCACAAGCATTACAAAGAACCTGTTGCCCAGCTTCCTGACAAAGGATATGTCCTCGGAGTTCCCGCCAGTCATGAACCGCGAGCCCATGCACACGTCATAGCCTATGCGTATGCCGTCTATGAGTAGGCCAAGCTCCCGCGGCTCGTTGGACAGGTCGGCGTCCATGGAGACTATGACCTCGCCCTTTGCGGCGTTGAGCCCGGTTATGAGCGCGGACCCCTTGCCCACGCTGTCGTATATTATACTTGCGCCCATTCTGCGCGCTATTCCGACGGTATTGTCGGATGAGTGCCCGTCCACGACAACGATCTCATACGGCGATCCGCCCATTATGCGCTTGACCTCGCCGATGAGCTTGCCTATGTTCTTCTCCTCGTTAAGCGCAGGTATGACTATCGAAACAAGGCCCTTTGGCACATCACTCACCGAAGTGAAGGGCATATGTGTTCTTGTACACCCTCCTGCCCTTCTTCACTCCGGCAAGGGTGAATGACACCACGGGCTTTAGCTTCATCGCAAACATGAAAGCGCTTGCAAGCTTCTTGCTGCTGACGTACACGTTAACGCCGTTGTCGGCATCCTCAACTTTTGTTATGAATCCGTTGCGCCGCTCAACGTACGTGTTGAGCTTCTCGAGCATGCGCTGGCCCCTTGCGCTGTCTCCGCGCAGCTGCACGACGGCCTCGTGGTAGTTGCTGGCCTTCTTGTAGCACACCTCGCACAGAACCCCCTTGTATTCCAGTGCGATCTCGTGCTCCACAGTGACGGTCCCGTTTGGAGTGTCCTCTGAGATGCTTAGCCTGGCCCTGCCGGCGCTCTCGTCCATGCCTATGAACTTGATCAGGTATCCTCCGCCCAGCTGCTGGCCTATCGCAGACACCAGGCTGCGCGCGTCAGGCTGCGCGAACGCGCCAACTGCCTTTATATTTCCGCAGCGCTTGCACCTCTTGAGCTCGACGCTTGCAGGGAGTGATGATGCTAGCTTCTTTTTTGTGCAGTCCTCACAGAAATTCCCGAAGAATGCTACCGAAGCGCTTGAATTGCCGCATGTGGGGCAGTACTTAGGCATTCTTAGCACCTGCGTAGTGCCTGCCGAGTATCGCGCCGTATGACGGCCTTGTTACGAATGCGCCCAGCAGCGCGCCTATTATTGTGGACTCTGAGAAGCCTATGACAGTCACCAGCGATGTGGA
Source organism: Microcaldota archaeon (assembly GCA_027314465.1). Taxonomy (GTDB): domain Archaea; phylum Micrarchaeota; class Micrarchaeia; order Micrarchaeales; family CABMGC01; genus JAJZNA01. The sequence continues at coordinate 4,058 of DAHVAU010000053.1, read as the reverse complement.
GAAGAAGAGGGGCAGCATTGCCACAGTGAGAAGGAACGCATCTGCATATACGACGTAGAACGCGCTGCTTAGCCTGAGCTTCATTGTTGAGTCCTTGTGCATGTTCAGCACCTCGTCGGATATGATTATCTGCGCGTCCACTCCTGTGCCTATCACGGCTATCATTCCGGCTATCGCCGCGAGGTCTATGCTGCCTATAAGGCCTATTATCGAGAATATTATGAACAGCTCAGCCAGAGTTGTGAGTATTATTGGAGCTATGAGAAACGCCTTCCTGTACCTTATTGCTATCACAATAGAAACGGCTATTATTGCCAGTATCAGCGCGATGATGCTTATGCGCTCAAAGCTGCTGCCAAGAGTAGGCTGCAGGATTGTCGGAGTGCCCACTATCACGTGCACCGGAAGAGCGCCTCCGTTCAGTACGCTCTGTATCAGTGTTGTCTGCTGCGTGGCGTAGGCGATCTTCTGCGAGAGCGAGAGGGTGGAGGGCGCCGCGCCGTTTATCAGGTAGCTCTGGCTTATGGACCCGTTTGTGACTCCGGCGTTAAGCACCGGGGCCGAGAGAAGCCCCACCGCAGGCCATGATTCAACTGTGTACTGCAAGACGGCGCCTGATGTGAGGTTTGATGACTGCGATATGACAGGGGTCATGTTTGCTGTGGTCTCCCTGACCACGGTGTAATTGAGAGCGGTCAGATTGCTGGTTATGAAGCTTGGCGTCGTATTAGCGAGTATGACCTGCCTGTACTTTCCGGCGTTCTTCTGGAAGTATGCATAGAGCACCTTCCAGTTAGTCGCGCCCGGATTCATGACCTCTATTGGTATGGTGCTGTTGCCCACCACAACTGCGCCGGTTGCTGCGCCAAGGGCGGCCTGCTGGCTCACAGTTATGCCAGATGCCGCTGCTCCTGCGGTCAGGATGGATGAGTTGATGAGCACTATTGCGCCTGTGGGCCTATCAAGGAACATGTACAGAGGCTTATTGGCCTGGCCGAAGGCGACCTTGGCGAACTGCTCGGCGCCCTGCTGCGTAACGTAGAAAGTGACCTCCCAGGTGACGTTGTTGCCAGAGACTACTGGCGGGCTTGCGCCCACGCTGCCGCTTATAAGAGACGAGCCGTCTATTGCCACGCGCCCGTTCACGACTCCCTGGAACAGCCCCTGGCTCTCTATGACCGCTATTGTGCTGGAGATATCATTGGCAGAGACGCTGGGCACCTGTATTATGGCCTGTGTGTTGCCTACCCCCTGCACTGTGACCTGCTTTAGGCCGAATGTAGAGAGCCTCTGCTGAAGTATGGATATGAGCTGATTCATCTGGGCAGGGGTTATCGCAGACTGGAACGTTATTGGTATCTGCGTGCCTCCTGCAAACTCTATTCCGAAGTGCACCCCGTATACGTAATCAAGGGCACCAAGGAGCACAACTACTGCTATGAGGGCTGCGATGCGCCTGTCCTTGAGATAATCAATTATTGCCATGCTCTTCACCTGCCTTTTGCCTCCTTTCTCTTAACGTACATCAGTATCAGCGAGGCGTTGCCAAGCCACGTCGTGAACACGTCGCCAATGAGCCCGAAGAGCACCACCCCTGCTATCTCATAGTAGGTGGGGATGTATGCGACAAGAGAGACTACGAACAGCACACCGAAAGACACTATTGCAGTAGCGGTCATTGTAAGGCCCGTCTTCATCGAGCCGTATGCCCTCTCCTCGGGCGTGCCCTCCCTTCTCTTTAGTATCCTTATGGCAGTGAGCACGTCTGTGTCTATGGAGTAGCCAAGAAGCATGAGCAGTCCGCCGATGCTCGCGGTGCCAAGAGGTATCTTGAAAAGGGCCATTGCGCCCAGAGCGACTATAATGTCGTTTGCCGCTCCGAAGACCACTGCGAACGATGGCACTGGGCTGCGGAATATGAACAGCACGACTATTGATATGAGTATGAATGCCGCTATAAGTATTGTCTTGAGCTGCGATAGGAAGAAGCTGCTCTGCAGCACCGTTATGTCCTGGTATGAGTATGATGAATACGGAACTACGGATGCGATGGCAGACATCACGCGCCGCTTGTACACGGCGCTGGCGTTTGTGTACGCGTTCTGAGCGCTTGTCGCCATTGAGGCCGGAGTAGTCGAATTGAGGCTGTATGTGCCAAACCGGGATAGAGATGACACAACCAGGCCGGAATATCTGGCCGCATTCTGGGCTGAGGAGTTCTCAATTGCAGTGCTTGACTGCAGAAGCGATATCAGCGTCTGGTTAGCCGGATCGGTCTTCAGCGCAGTCTGGTATGCCGTGGAGTTTATAAGCGCGCTTGAGTAGTTGGCATTGTAAAGATCCGCAGATATCAGATATGACTCGGCATCTGACAGCGACGTGTTGGCGTTCAGCGTGATCACCGCCTGCCCGCTGCTCGTGGTCACGCTTGGGCCCGTAGTATGAAGCGCTGAGGCTATCCCTGAGGCTATCTGCGCAGCGCTAAGAGTGGTGTTGGTCTGCAGGGTTATGCTGTCCCCTCCTGCGAGCGTGGAGTCAAGCACCAGCCCCTGAGAGAGGTACAGGCTGACTACAAGCAGCACCAGAGGTATCGCTATGAAGACCTTCAGGTTCTTGTAATTGTATATATTAGGCAGAGTAAGAGCCATGCCCATCATGCAGTAGTTTTTGCTTTAGCCGTATCGTCTCATCAGCTTGTGGTGCAGCGCTTCGGTAAGCCCAAAGAGCACTAGCATCACTGCGAACAGCAGCGATATCGCACCGAAGAACAGCGTCGCGCTGAACCCGAGCACGTTGTAGTACACCAGCAGCAGCCCTACGATTATGAAGAATACTGCCCAGTATGTAGTCCGAAATATGTGCCAGCCCTGGTGCATCTCCCTGTACTGCAGCATCCTGTCCATCAGCATCTTAGGATCTAGGGTGACCACATTCCTGTTGCGCTGTGCTGAAGCCATCGGCATCTGATTATCCGTTGATTGCAAGCTATTTAACCCTTTCGTAGTGCCCTGAACGCAGGATGCGCCTTGTCCCAGCCACTCACAAGCTTGGCTGCAGCCGCAGGCGCATGCACGCTTGCGGATATGGCAGATATGACGGCGATCCCGTTGGCGCCGATGGCCCTTATCTCGTCCATGTGCCTGTGGCACCCTCCGCCTATTGCATATATGGGCAGGCTGCTTGATGCCCTTATCGCAGTGAGACCTTCAAGCCCCACGGGCATTGCGTATCTATTTGTGGTGCTCGAGAATATCGTAACCCCTATGTATGATGCGCCATGGACCTCTGCCTCGATGGCCTGGCGAGGGCTCTCGACCGTCACGCCTATAACCTTGCCCCTGAATATCCTCGCGGCGATGGATATGTGCATGTCGCCCTGCCCCAGATGAATGCCGTCCGACTCCACTCTGCACGCAAGGCGCACGTCATCGTTTACTATGAACATGGCACCGTAGCCCCTGCACAGCTCCTTTATGGCCAGGGCTTCGCGCTCCATGTCGCCAGCAGCGGCGCCCTTCTCGCTGTACTGCACTATTCGAACCCCGCCCTCAAGCGCGTGTCGCGCGGCGTTTACATGGCCGCCTGCGATGCCGCTGCGCGGGGTTATGAAGTAAACCCCTCCATGCCGGGCTATGCTGGATCTGGTATTCCTGATCTGCACCTAATCACAGCCTCACTGGGCCTGCAGTCGCATAAAAAGCCTCTTGCAGGGTTCGTCATTTGGCCGCAATGCGTCAAGGTATTGAGTAGTCGCTCACCCAGTACCCGGGCCAGTTCACCCCAGTGGCCACGCCGTTGTTGCCGTTGCCGCTGTAGTCGTTGGCGTTGCCGTTGAGCGGCCACCATGCCACAACATGCTGCAGGCTCACAGGGGCGCCGCCTATGCCCTCAAGATACAGTGCCTTTATCTGCGCTGGCGAGAGCGTGGTGTTGTACACCTGCACATTGGCCAGCCAGCCGGCGTACGGGGAGCCGTCGCCGATGCCCATGGTCCACGGATAGCCTGGCGAGTAGTAGGTCTGCGGATATGGCTGGTTGGATGCGAAGACGCCATTCAG
>DAHVAU010000046.1 GCA_027314465.1 Microcaldota archaeon | reverse complement strand
GCATCCTCTAATAGGCGGCTACACCAGCCGGACAAACAGCTCACAGACTCTTGCTGCAGAGAACATACCTCTTGTAACTGCATCAAGCTACCTGGAGTACGGCCTTGGGCTCTCCTATCCATATCCAGTAAACGAGAACTACTCAAACCTCACAATGCTCTGGCTTGACACATACAACACGCAATTCGTGTCAGTCATAAGGCAGGCTTACAACATCACCCAGCAGGAGGAGCTGTACTCATATCTGTCTGCGCTCTTCGGCAGCCCTGTGTATAGCGATAATACGACGTTCGTGTTCTCCACAGCAGCTGCAGTGAGTGCGCATGCTGGCAATTCAATAGTGTCCTACACCGTTGGCAACTGGACTTCAGGATACTCGCTGTGCGCATCCGGCGGCTGCAACGCGACGCTAGAGGGCATGTGGTGGGGCGGCAGTCCTAGGGGCATAGTGGTGTACTCGCCTCTGGACCAGAATGTGAAGCTGTCGTTTGACGGCATCAGCTCTGTAAACGGAACGCAGCTAGGCGTATATGTGAACAGCGCGACAAAGCCAGCCATACAAATACCCCTGCGCAGCCTGGCGCAGAAGTATTCCATGAACCTGACAATCCAGAAGGGCTTCACAGAGCTTGTATTCTACACGCCGCCAAATCCATCGTTCCCTGCATCTTACCTTGCGTACGGAATGTCCAACGTGACTATAAGGCCTTTGAAGTAGAGCGGCATAGCCTTGCCTTATTAATCCTGAATAGCAATAGTAATACTATTTGGGTGACGCAATGAGAAGTGGCGGCAATACTGTTCTTGTAACCGGCGGGTCAAGCGGGATAGGCCTTGCAATAGCAAATGAGTTTGCCAGGCTTGGGAATACTGTGGTGATCTGCGCCCGCGGGCAGTCCAGGCTCGCCCAGGCAAGGGTGTCTAGTCCATCTCTCCATACGATCGACTGCGACATCTCCGCCGAGGATGGGCGCATGAAGCTCTATAGGCACGTAAGTTCCGATTTCAAGGATCTGAATGTGCTTGTAAACAACGCAGGGATCCAGAGGCGAATAGATCTGACCAGGGGAATGGAAGACATCCTGGCCAATGATGATGAGATCGAAGTCAATCTGCGCGCCCAGATATACCTGTCTGCGAGATTCATACCTCTGCTGATGAAGAGGGATAGCGCAGCCATAATCAACGTCTCCTCCGGCCTGGGCATAGTGCCAATGGCCATCTTTCCAATATACTCTGCTACAAAAGCGGCAATGCGCTCGTTCACAATGTCGCTGCGCTACCAGCTCAAGGACACTTGTGTGAAGGTATTCGATGCAGTGCCCCCGGCAGTGCACGACACTGGCCTGAAGGGAAAGCCCGCAGAGAAGTCCCAGATGTCGGTGTCCTCTGAGGAGATGGCAAGGGCCGTGATCGATGGATTCAAGGCCGACAGGTACGAGATAGCTGCCGGGCCGTCGCAGTCATGGCTCTTTGCGTCGAAGAATGCCGATCTGGACAGGGCGTTCCAGGGCATGAACAGGTGATACGAATTCTGCAAAAATCCTGCCAGAGTATCTCGAAAAGCGAATAACGCTTGCGATTATAGTAGTAAGTCTTGTAGAAAACATTTAAATATGTGTAATCGCACAATATGATTGCGACCCTTGTTGGGAATGTCTGGGTTGGGTGTAAATGAAATGGGAATAGAAGAGTTAATCGTAGGTGAAACCTACGATATGAGGATAGCAGCAAAGGATCCGCGCGGAGAAGGGATCGGGCGGATAAACGACGTGGTTGTCTTTGTGAAGCACACGAAGTCAAGGCTCGGAAAGACATACAAGGTAAAGATAACGAAGCTTCACGACACGTTCGCGTATGCCGAGCCTATAGATAATAGCAAGCCTTTTATAGGTAATGGTAGTTTAATACTATAAAATAGAGACAGTTATTTTTTTATTTTACTCTCTAGTTATTTTTGGGTACTAATATGGTAGATAGAGAATTCTATGAAGCTGTAAAGAAGGGTACAACGACTATAGGGATTGTGTGCAGCGACGGAATAGCCATGGGTGCAGACTCAAGGGCGACGATGGACACGTTCATATCAAGCTCAGAAGCAGTCAAGATCCACAGGATAAACGAGGGATTGGCAATGACTATAGCCGGTGGGGTAGGCGACGCCGAATACCTGGTCAAGCTGCTCAAGATGCAGGACGAGATGTACTCAATGGAAGAGAAGAAGTCAATGACACCTACGTCAGCTACCTCGCTGCTCGCGATACTCCTTCAGGAAAACAAGATGTTCCCGTTCCTGGTGCAGCTCGTATTAGGCGGAATAAACAAGAACACTTACGAGATTTACAATATAGATCCAGTCGGAGGCTACACAAAGGAGTCGAGGTTCACTGCTACAGGCAGCGGTTCACTTACCGCCCTGGGATACATAGAGGGCATATATGACCCGGCAATGACGACTCAGGAGGCCGTCAGGCACATCTCAAAGGGCCTGAGGATAGCGATGAAGAGGGACTCGGCCACTGGGGACAACACGCGCATAATCTCCATAACAAAGAAGGGGTTCAAGGAGTACACCAAGGAAGAACTTGACAAGCTCGCAAAGTGAAGCGGGCTATCTGGCGCAATTGCAATAATTGGTTGGATTTCGGTTTGCATAAACATATTTCTGTGATATAGTGAGTGAGGACGAGTATAACAAAGAGATACTTGAGAAGGTAAAGGGGCTCATACCCTCTGATGCTGGGGCTTCTTCTGTAGAATTTGAGGGACCCGACGTTGCAGTATACGTTGATAACGTGCCTGCAATCTACATGGACGAGTCCATAATAAAGAACATATCGGCATCTGTGAAAAAGAGGCTCATAGTCAGGAGCAATGCGTCAAAGCTCACAGAGCCCGACGCTGCGGCAGAGAAGATAAGGTCGCTCATCCCTGTGGATGCCGGTGTAGGCCCTGAGGGCATAAGGTTCATGCCGGAGTTCAGCGAAGTGTACATAGAGGCCCTCAAACCAGGCCTTGTAATAGGCAAGGGCGGATCCACACTGATGCAGATAATAAAGGAGACCAACTGGGTGCCTCGCGTGCTCAGGCAGCCAACAATGAACAGCGACGTGATAAAGGGCGTAAGGCAGCTAATGTTCAAGGAGAGCACATTCAGGAAGAAGTTCCTGAGTGGCCTTGGCAGGAAGATAAACAGGATAAACACGAAGAGCGAGTGGATAAAGGCCACGGCCCTTGGCGGCTTCAAGGAGGTGGGCAGGAGCAGCCTTCTCGTAGAGACCACCCACTCAAAGATACTCATAGACTGCGGCATAAGCCCGGAGCCGGGCATAAGGGGCGCAGAAGCCAACTCCGGAGGGGAGAACAAGGCATACCCGTACCTGGACAGCATGAACATAACGATAAACGACCTTGACGCTGTAATACTCACGCATGCGCACATGGACCACATGGGCTTTGTGCCATATCTGTTTAAGTTCGGATACACCGGTCCGGTGTACTGCACCCCGCCAACCAGGGATCTTGCCGCGCTGCTTCTCTACGACTACACAAAGCTGGTGATGAAGACCGGCGGAGTGCCGCTGTACGGCGAGAAGGACATAAGGAACATGCTCATGCACATGGTGACTAGGGACTACGGCGAGGTCACCAATGTCACTGACGAGATAAAGCTTACCTACCACAATGCCGGCCACATACTTGGCAGCGGCACGGTGCACCTTCACATAGGCGAGGGCATGTACAACATAGTCAGCACTGGGGACATGAAGTACGGGTTCAACAGGCTGCTTGACGAGACGGACACGCGCTATCCAAGGATAGACGCGCTGTTCATAGAGAGCACCTACGGCGGCCCCAACGACATAACTGCAAACAGGAAGCAGGCGGAGATAGAGCTAATGGAGAACATAAAGCGGACTGTGCAGAACGGCGGCAAGGTTCTAATACCGCTGTTCTCGGTGGGCAGGAGCCAGGAGCTGCAGCTTGTTCTGGAGAGCTATCTGACCAACAATCCTGCGTACAAGCTTGAATGCCCGATATACCTGGACGGAATGATACTTGAGGCAAGCGCCATACACACAGCATACCCGGAGTACCTGAGGCTGGGCGTGCAGCAGCGCATACTGAGCAACAACTCCCCGTTCGAGAGCGAGATATTCGAGGTGGCGAAGGGGGAGAGGAGCGAGATACTTGACAAGGGCCCTGCAGTGATACTTGCCAGCGGCGGAATGCTCAATGGGGGCGTAAGCCTTGAATACTTCAAGGCCATGGCAGAGGATCCTAAGAACATGGTGATATTCGTGGGATACAACAGCGTGAGCTCGCTTGGACGAAGGGTGCAGAACAGGCTCAGCGAGGTCGCGCTTCCAGGTGAAGACGGCAAGATGTCGCAGATAAAGATAAACATGCAGGTCAAGACAGTAGAGGGATTCTCGGGGCACAGCGACAGGCGCCAGCTGCTGGACTTCGTGAGGAACCTGAGGCCTTCGCCAAGGAAGATATTCACTATGCACGGCGAGGAGTCGAAGTGCGAGGACCTTGCAAGGACGATGGGCAACGTGATGCACGTAGAGTCCCGCTCGCCGATGGACCTTGACTCGATAAGATTCAAGTAATCCGCCAAATCGAAATCGAATCGGCGCAGCCGCATCAGCGCAGGCGCACTACGCTATTTCGTTTTACGATGGGCTTATGATGCGCTATGCGCAGCTACTGAAGAAATAGAAATTGGCGTTAACACCAGAGCCAAACGTTCCGTCTTTTTTACCGACTTTCCTATTGAGCTCGATGTTACCGCACTTTTATTATCGCACTCGTCCTTTATAAGGCTTTCTACAGGCGCACTGAGGGCATGAATTTGGCGTCGCCAAGCGTAGGCAGCATGCGTCCCTGCGTCTGCGTGCAACAGATGTTCACTCTACCTTTGACGTGCAGTACGCGCACCTCCTGGCCTTTATAGGTATATTCGAGAGGCATTCGGGGCAGGTCTTTGTGGTCGGCTCCTTTGGGCTCGGGGCGGCCTTCCTGTCCCTGATCTTCTGCACCGGTCTGACTATGAGGAAGAACACCACCAGGAGTATGACTATGAAGCTTATCACGGAGTTGAGGAAAAGTCCAGGCATGAATGTACTGCCATTCACAGTATAGTTGACGTTCTGGAAATTGAAATGCCCCGGGACCCCTATCAGCGGCGTTATCATGTTGGATACGAGCGATGTCACGACTGCATTTATCGCGCTGCCTATCACCACTGCAACTGCAAGGTCTATGAAGCTGCTCTTTGTCACAAATTCCCTTAATGCCCCAAGTTCGGACATGCTCTCCCTGCAATTATCTCAGCAGGCCACAATTTAAGCCTTGGCCTCATGCGCGCAAGTGTTATAAACGTGCTGCCTGATAGTCTGAGCGGGGTTGACGTGCCAAGGAAAGTCAGCATAGTTCTAGTCGGAAAGGACTGCAGGTTCCCAACCCCGCAAATGCCTCCTTTAAGGCAGTATATCCCAGGGGACAACGTAATAGTCGAGCTCAGGGTCCTGGCCCAGCGAGGTATAGACGTATCAGTGCTTGCGCGTGAGGATGTGGATGGCATGCTGCTTAGGTGCTACACCTCCAACGTGCAGCGCGATAATCCCCTGATCGGCAGTTCGCACGGCAAGTACGGCACAGACGGCGCTCCAGCCCTAAGCGTGCATGCAGCGTATTTCTGGCGCAGCGTATCAGGTCTGCTCGAGGCGAACAAAAGAGTCTTCGAATTCAACTCCAAGAACTCAAGGCTTCCAAGCAGATCCGAGATGGAGGATGATCTCGGCCTCGAATGCTTTTTGGCCATATACGACCATCACCTATCCGACGCCCAGCTATATGCCCTGCTAGGGCACGGTGCAGAATACTCTGCCCGGACCGCGCCGCGCAAGGCGCGTCTCAGGTCAAGAAGGGAGCCCAAATCCAATAAGGAGGTTACCCCAGGGCTCAGTCCACAGCCATCGAGTGTGACAGTCTCTGCAGTGGCTGCGAGCATAGAATCGCCCAAAACAGCCGAGGAGGTCACGGCGCAGCCAGTGTCTGCCAGCGCCTCCCAGGCTCAGCCAACGCCTGCGCCGGAACTTGCCATAAGCGTACAGGGCCCAAGGGACTATCATGTGAGCAGGTACGGCAGGGAGATGCGCGCCCCTATAGGATTCTGGTCATCAATCGAGGCCACGAAGGAGGCGCGCAGGCGTATAAATGAGTTCGTAATTGCTGAAAGGAGGCTGCCTAGCCAGCAGGAGCTGGAGATAAGACTGGGACTGCTGGGATTGGTAAAGGCGATACAGCCCAGCACCGATCTACTCAATGCGCTAGGGTACAGGAGCCCTGAGCTTAAGGAACCTCTTCGCATCGCATGAATGCGCTCAGAGAGTTGACATGTCTATAACGAACCTGTACTTGACGTCTCCTTTTACGGTCCTCTCATAGGCTTCGTTTATCTTCTGTATCGGTATCACTTCTACATCGCTACCTATCCTGTTCTTTGCGCAGTAGTCCAGCATCTCCTGCGTCTCCTTTATGCCGCCTATCCCTGATCCCGAGAGGGTCTTCCTGCCGGATATGAGGGATCCTGCGTACAGCGCGTGCGGCCTTGTCGGAAGCCCTACAACAACCATGTGCCTGTCCTGCTTTAGCATCGCGAGCAGGGCATCGATGTCATGGTTGGCCGATACCGCATCAAGTATGAAGTCAAAAGTGCCGGCCTGCGCTTTCATTGCATCGGGATCTGTGGACAGTATAACGTGGTCTGCGCCGAGCCTGCGTGCATCCTCTGCTTTGCCCTTAGAGGTTGTGAATACAGTCACATCAGCGCCCATGGAGTGTGCGAGCTTGACTCCCATATGGCCCAGGCCTCCAAGTCCAACTACGCCCACCTTCATTCCGGGGCCTACGTTCCAGTGCCTCAGAGGCGAGTACGTGGTTATACCTGCGCACAGAAGCGGCGCTGTTGATGCAAGATCAGCATCATCAGATATCCTAAGCGCGTAGTTCTCGTCCACCACAATGTTGTCTGAGTATCCCCCGTATGTCACGGTGCCTATGTGGCCTTCAGGCGAGTTGTAGGTCCATACTGTGTCTTTGCAGTACTGCTCCTCTCCTGCAACGCACGCGTCGCACTTCCTGCACGAGTCAACCATGCATCCAACTCCAGCCCTCTCGCCCACCTTGAACTTGGTTACCGCATTGCCCACGGCAGATACCTCCCCTACTATCTCGTGTCCTGGAACCATCGGATACTTGGATCCGTTCCACTCGTTCCTTGCCTGGTGTATGTCGGAGTGGCATACCCCGCAGTACTTTATGCGTATCAGTACGTCATGCTCGCCTACGGGCCTGCGCTTGAACTGGAACTGCGCCAGGGCGCTCTTGGAGTCCATTGCTGCGTATCCCCTTGACGCCACTGCCTCATTTCCAACCGCCTTGCCCATGGTAAGTGTTTCGGTGTTCATTAAATCCCCAAATGCCAATACTCATCCAAAGGATTTAAGCTTTGCTGTGGATTATGGAGTTACTGCCTCTGCGCTGTGCAGAAATGTATGTGCCTGAGTGCAGGGTGCACCTCGGCTCCCTCGGAATGTATGCCGTAGTCGGCCACAGTCATGCCGCTTGCCAGGGCGCTATGCACCTCTGCTATAGTACCTCTGGAGTGTATCCAGTCACCGACCGGCTTCATCCTGCTCCCTTCAACCATGGATATGATATCAAGCTCGGCGTCGTGGTGGTCCATGAAAGCTGCCTGAACCATCACCGGATTTCCGGAGCTGATGCGCAGTTCAACGTTCTTGGGTATGTATATTGTGGACATGTGCCTGGTCTCCGGCTTTCCTGCTGCATTCATGTACGCCTTGGTATCGAAGGCCAGAGCCACCGTGCTAGCCTCCAGCGCCTCCCAGCACGCCTGCTTAAGGTCAGGTCCGAACGATGTCAGCGGCCCTCCAACGAAGTCTATCCTGCCGTAGTCTATCTCGTGCATGAGCCTGGCCTTGACTTTTCTGGTCAGCTCCTGCATGCTGCTGGCGTTCTCTGCACCGCGCCGCAGACTCTCCATGAGCAGTATTGTTCCGTAAGGCACGGTGTCCAGGTCTAGATGCATTCCTGTGCCCCTGACCATCGCCCCCGCCAGTT
>DAHVAU010000035.1 GCA_027314465.1 Microcaldota archaeon | reverse complement strand
ACTTCGGCGCTCTAAGGCCAAAGAATCATATCTCCCTGCGCATATACGTGGGCATGCTCATAGTCCTGGCAATGGCAGTCATACTGGCAATAGCCTACTGGGTGGGGGCATGAGCGCGGATGAGATAGACCTTGGGCGCAGCATAGAGCTTGCTAGCAAAGGAGCCAGCGTCTATGTCTTCATAAACAGTTTTGCGGATCTCGACTATGTGAGAGAGGTGCTTGGAAGCGATAGCGTCAGCGACGTCGATCTGGGCGAGGCACGGGGCATAATGCTCGAGCAGTCGTCAGAGGACCATGCAGAGATGAAGCGAAAGTTCGAAGGCTCGGTGATAGTCTGCCCTCATGGTAGAACATCCCTTAGGTTCGTGCACGCGCTGAAAAGATACGGAGTGACTGCATACAGCCTGCACGGGGGCATAGAGGGCCTCAAGAGCGGCGTCTAGCTCACATGTAAGGCGATTGGCCCTCTACCCTGCCCCGCTGCTGATCGCTTGGCATGAGCTTTGTGAGGTCATTGTTCTTCATCGTCTCATCAAACTTCCTTATGGTGTCAGACAGCATCTGCAGCATCATTTCAGCCGTGCTCCTGTCCACAACGAACCTGCCAAGGGGCTGCTGCTTGCTCTGGTCAACGAACACCATCTCTATCATGCCTCCAGTCACGTCGAGCTGGTCCGGGCGTAATGGCCGCGTTGTGTCAATGGGCTTTTTTGCCCGTGTGCTGAGCCTGAAGCCTATTATCGCACCATCGGAGAAGATGGGCTTCATGCCCTCCCGCCTTATCAGCTCATCTATCTGCTGCGCGTCTATCATTGCATTACCCTGAGGATATCTCACTATATTAATAAAAGGGCTGTCAAAATATTCTGATCCGGCTTACACAATAAATATATACGTGAGCGCATAGACCATATCATGGAATTTTTGCGTGCTAGAGCTACTGCTGCAAAGCGCCCTGCCGATTCTGGCAGCCAGCATGAAGCGCTCACAAGGGCGCATCAAGCACTGCGCACGGGGGTTATGGCCAGCTTCCCAAGACCCATAAAAGCGTTGAAGAGAAGGATCGAGGAGCTCGAGACTGAGAACCTGAGGCTATTTAGCATGGCATACATGGATCCTCTTACATCTTTGTGGAACAGGAACAAGCTAAATACCGAGTTTACTGATGCCCTTAGGCATGCATTTGCTACAGACAGTAATGTGGCCATGGTGCTACTGGATCTTGACAGGCTCAGGGATGTGAACAACACCTACGGCCACCTTGCTGGCGATGCGTACATAGCGTCATTCGCATCGCTCATACAGAGGAATCTGAGGCAAGGGGACAGTGCCTACAGGATTGGAGGGGACGAGTTCCTAATTCTCTGCCCAGGCACAGACCAGTCAAACGCATATGCCATAGTCAAGAGGCTCAGGGAGCAGGCGGACGAGGCCGCATTGCCGTTCTCTGCCGGGGTATCTGACATGCGCAATGTCTCTGAGTACACTGCAAATACCACTGACATGAACAGGCTGGCAGAAGACATGTCCATGCGCGCTGACCAGGCAGGATACCGCCACAAGTGGATAAGAAGGTTACGACGCCGCCCTGACGGCTCCGATCGTGCATCAGAAGGCCGCGACTGATATCCTGAAACTACTTTATATATCTATCTACAGGGTACGTATGCCCTGCTACCATGGAATCCTCATTTATAAACCAGATTGTTGCACAGCCTAGTAGGTGACCCACATGCCCATCCGCAAACTCCCAATGTCTAGTGAAGCTTCCGCAAAGCCAAACTACGGAATCATAACCAGCCAACTCAGAAAGGGACCAGAGACCCCATACAGTGAAATAGACAAGATTGTATCAGTTGCCAGGCTCATAGCCAGAGCCAGAGATGAGGAGCGAAGCGGGGATACGGGGGCTGCAGCCTCCACCCTGAAGGATGCGATACGCGCCGCCAAGGTGCTCGACAGCCCTACAATGGAGGCCCACGCATCGGCCGCCCTGGAGAAGATCTCAGACAGCGGTGCTGGCGAAAAGACGCCTGTGCTCAAGCCTGCAGCACCCATACTCGATGCGATCCGTAGATGGTGATCATCTCCGGCCATCGGATAGCACCCTATCTGTCCGGCCGCTGTCCAGTCTGCTGCTCCTTTCAAGTATTGACATGACCTCTTCGTCAGATACCTGCCCAAAGTCGATGTAGAATTCGCCTATGGCGGAGAATACGGCTAAAGTATCAAGGCATACGAGCTGATCAACTTCCTTCATGACCCTTTGCGCAGAGTCTGCGGCGGCTATAGGGGCTGCGGCAATTATGCTTCTTGGGCCCGCCTTTTTCACGAACCTTGAGGCTGCAAGCATAGTGTACCCAGTGGCTATTCCGTCATCTGCCAGTATCACGTCAACGCCATTTAGATCCTCTCTGCTTTTTGCTGCCGAATAGCGCTCAGCCCTTCTCAGCGCTTCTGCTCTTGAATAAGCCGTTGCTCCGTCAACTGCGCGCCTATCCATGCCCAGCGCAGCAGCAAGCTCAGCGTCAACGTAGCTGCTTCCATCCTCAGCCACTGCGCCTATGGCCAGCTCCGCATTGCCTGCTGCGCCTATCTTCCTTGAAACCACATAGTCAAGCCTGCACCCAAGCGCAGAGGCTATCTCCATTCCGATGACCATACCGCCGCGAGGTATGCCTGCGACGACGCAATCCCTGCCCAGTGCCAGCGGCTTAAGGGCACCGGCAAGCCGCCTGCCCGCATCAACCCTGTCACTGAACATCATGATCTATTATTGGCATCTCGTCTTTATGAACTGGTCAGTGGCCTGCAAGAAACGCGTATACAGTGCGCAGTGCGATCAGGCCGCGGATACTGCCATGCCCCTGGTCGTCCATCTGAGCAGCGGCGCAGCTATCACGTTGCTGATCACTATTACCATGAACGATACTGCGAAGATCTGCTCTGAGTAGGGTATATTGGGCATGGTGAACACTATGCTGGATAGGACTGCCACTCCAAGCCCTTTCTGCATGAGGCTGAATGCAAGGTTCTGGTAGGACGTTGAGAACTTGTGCAGCGCTATGCGCACACTTGGGTATCTCAGAACCATTGTCACTACAGTGGCCACTATGGCGAGCAGGAGATAGTCTAATGATAAGATGGCTATCATGCCCATAAGAACGAAGAAGAATGTCCTGAGCAGGAACTCGAGCTCGCGCTCAACTATCTTGAGCTTCTTGTTGTTCACGACGTTCTTTATCCCTATCAGCTTTCCTATCACCACGTCGTTGCCAAGTATTATTGCGTATATCAGGACCGCAACCACTGCCGATCCGTTCAGAAAGTCCACAAGGCTGTAGAGGAGCAGGGCGATGGCAAGCGATGCAAGGTAGCTGCTTGCGCCCTTCACTGTTGAGCGCACTACAAGCCATGCAAGCCCAGTGACCATGCCAAGGAAGACTGGAATGCTCAAGTAGTCTGCAAGGTACTGCAGGTATGCATACGCAGAAAATCCTGCGCCGCCGTTTACTATTATGGGTATTAGAAGGTAGAAGGCCAGTATGGAGAACACCGTGTTGAACGTGGTCTCCATTACAAGGGAGTTATACAGTCCGCTTGCAGATTTCAGCCTCTTTAGAATAGGTATGACTATTATGGTAGATGTCTCGCCTATTATTGCCCCCAGGATGGCGCCTGACACAAGAGGCCATCCGAACGCATAATGCATTACCAATGCAATAGCTATGCATGAGAACAGCACATCGAACAGAGCTAGGAGAATGCCCGTACCGCCGCTCTCCCGTCCATCGCCGAACTTCATGACCCTGCCGCTGTTGAACATGATCATTATCAATGCTATCCCGCTGAGTATCGGGGTCAGGTCCCTGAGAGTGCTCGTGTACGCTACAGGCAGGACATAGCTTATCAGGATACCTATGAACATGAGTATTAGGATTTCAGGGACCCTTGTCACCCTGAATATTGCCTCTCCCAGATATCCCAGTATTATTATAAGGGCTATTGCCGCTATGATCAGGTCTACGTTGCTTCCAATGGCAATAGTCAATACTGTAAGCATCACTCTTAGTTGAAAGAGAGCCTTAAAATAGGTTCTGCATGCCTGCAAGCATGTTTCTACTCGATGAGGTAAACGCCGCTGCCCACCGCAACCTCGTACCTAAGCCTGACGCCCACAGAGTCGCCTTCAGACGCCTCCTGCACATCCTCCCTGTCTATCTGCATGCTTGCGACCCTCTGCCTTACAGCCTCATCCTCAGTGCCTATCTCTATTATCTGGCCTACCGCAAGCCTTCCTGAGAGCTTTATCGCCACCACGCCTAGCCTGTCGAAGTACTGCTCAACTGTGCCGACCTGAACCCTCGCCTTGCCGCCTTCGCCGCTGCGCATGCGCCGCATGCGCTCCTCCTGCTCCTCTATAGAGCTTATCGCACTGTCAAGATCATATCCATCGCGCCGCATCGCAATCCTGCATATCTCTTCGCAAAAGTATTTAACTGCAGATACGGGTCTTTGACAGCGCTTATATATGAGGGACTAGAATGTTCAGAGCAGTAGATGCGCATCATCCAAAGGCAGGACCATGACACTTAGATACGGTGACATAACCACGGCAAGGGACGTGAGTGGAAAGCTCAGGGCCGCAGCCGAGCACAGAGCTCTTGCGGCGCAGGCGCGCGCGGCTGGAGACAGCGCGGGATTGCATTCCCATCTTAGCTCCGCAGCTGATATCTACATCAGGCTGGGCCTGGCAGGCTGCGCATCAAAATTACTGCGCAAGCTGGGCAGGACAAAGGAAGCCGACCAGGCGCAGGCGCGCGCGCTGAAGGCAGCAATG
>DAHVAU010000045.1 GCA_027314465.1 Microcaldota archaeon | reverse complement strand
TGCATGCGATGGGCTGGGCACGTCAACAGCTCCGATGAGGGTTGCATGGTCAGGGGGCAAAAGGTTCAGGGTGCTGGTGACCTACACTGCGCCATTATACCAAGGCGCCAGGCTGACGGCCTGGGAGCTGCAGAGGGATGGCATACCTGTGCAGGTGATAACTGACAACATGGCAGGTCATCTGATGAGGGAGGAGAAGGTGACTGCAGTATGGGCAGGCGCAGACAGGATACTTGGCAATCCAACAGCTGAGGCTGGAACAGTCTATAACAAGATAGGCACGTTCGGACTGGCACTGATGGCAAAGGCGCTTAGAAGCGCCGGATGCGCTGTCAACATGTACGTGGCAGCGCCTACATCGACAATAGATCCAATCACATCTGTGGCAGATGTGAGGATAGAGCAGCGCAATCCCTCGGAGGTGGAATCCGTACTTAATGCAATCAGAATCGTACCGGAAGGGGTCGGAGTGCTCAATCCTGCGTTTGATAGGACTCCGCCGCAGATGATATCTGCCATAGTCACCGAACTGGGCACTGTTGCAGCGCCTTACGATGTAACGATACCAAAGATCCTCTCTCACAAGGACAGCATGGCAAAGCAATAAGACATTTGCATCGCCGTAAGGCTACTTTGCCTTGAGCTGCTTCATCACGTCCTTTAGGTACGGCATAGACGCGCTGGCCCCTCGTCGCTGAACGCTCACAGCTGCAGCGGCGTTTGCGAACCTAAGCGCATCCTCGAGCGTGTCTTCCCTTGACATCGCCGATGAGAAGGCGCCGATAAAACAGTCCCCTGCGCCTATGGTGTCTATCGCCTTGACCTTGTGGCCCGGTATCATCACCATTGTCTTTCCGTTGACTGCGAACACCCCTCTGCTCCCTAGCGTGACTATCAATGTCTGTCCTTTGCCGATTATCCTCGATGAGAACATGCGAACCTCTGATTCGTCTATTGGGGTCCCCTGCTTGAGTCCTGCGAAATAGGAGAACTCGAAGTCGTTCATGATCAGGTAATCTGGCAGGGACATCAGCTCCGTGCTGCACTTTCTGATAGGGGAGCAGTTCAGGATTATCATGCAGCCCTTGTTCTTGGCCCTTTTCAGGAATCTTAGCAGCGGCCTGTCCGGCATGAGAAGCTCTGACACCACCACTTCTGAGCCGTCAAGCTTTATGCGATCTATCTCTGCATCTGTCATGTGAACATGCCCTCCGCTCACAGCGCAGCTCACCGGGCTCTTGCCATTATCGTCTATGAAGAGTATGGCGGTGCCAGTGGGGATGCCATCGCCCTTGAATATGCCTGATTTTATGCCCTCCTTTTCCAGCATGCCCTCAAGAACAACGCCGAAAAGATCGTTGCCTATCTTGGTGTAGAGCTTGGCGTCGGCGCCAAGCCTCTTCGCTGCAAATACCTGATTGGCTGCCTGTCCTCCCAGGAACGTGCCCAGCTCCTTTATCGTCGCCTTCTCTCCTATCCGATCTGGCCTTACTATCAGGTCAAGGTTCAGGTCTCCAAGAACTACTATCTTGCTCATTGCCTCACTCTCAAATAATCACAAAGATACCTGCTGCGTCTCTTTCCTGGAGAGCATCCTTTCCACTTCACGCCTGTGCGGCATGCTCGATGCTGCTCCGAGGCCCTGGACACTCACTGCAGCTGCAGCGTTAGCAAATCCAAGCGCATACTCAAGGCCCTTGCCATTGGCCAGACATGCGGCTATCGCGCCGATAAAGCAATCTCCGGCCCCGCTCGTGTTAGCTGCCCTCACACGGTATCCGCCCTCAGTTATCGCCCCGCTGTCGCTTATTGCTACAAAACCCTTCTCCCCCATTGTCACCACAATCACCTGCCCCTTCCTGCGTATCCTGCCTGAAAGCCCCGCTATGCCTTTCGCATCGCCATGCCTGATCTTTTTTGCCTTTGCATGGAATGCGAACTCTGCCTCATTCATGACCATATAATCAGACATGCGCAGTAGCCTGGTGTCGACCTCGGCTACTGGTCCACAGTTTAGCATTATCGTGCACCCTGCCTTCCTTGCCTTGGCGAACAGCTTCGATATCATGGTCTGCGGGAACGATATCGCAGATATGACTATCTCAGAGCCGTCAAGCTTTATGCTGCCTACTTCAGGGCTTGTGATGCTCTTGTATCCCCATCCGGATCTTGATACATTGTAATCGCCATCCTTGCCAAGCAGCAGAAGGCTCACGTTGCTGCCAACGCCTTTTCCCACAAACACGCCTGAAGAGCCAATGCCCTCGCCCTTTAGGTAATGGAGCAGTGAGCCTCCTATGCCATCGTCACCTACCTTCGAATAGAATCTCACATCTGCTCCCAGCCTGCGGGCAGCTATAGCCATGTTTGCACCCTTGCCCCCAAGCCCACAGGACACGCCGTCATGTTCAGCGCCTGCAATCTGCTGCACGACTACCTCAAGGTTTATGGACCCCAGTATGACTATCTTCTTCATAAACAGCAAATGAGCTACTCAACCAACATATAAAAAAGAGATGCAAAAAGAGATGTTAAGGAGTGCACCTGGTTGGGTTGTTGGGTTGGGTTATGCACAACCTTAACAGTTACTATTAATACCGAGCAAGTTTATATATCCTGATAGAAACTACCACTTCCAATGCCAAACCCTGTTATTATGTAACTTGTACCTCAGCTGGATATGCGCTTGCGTATGCTTTCGAAGAAGTCCTCGCACTCGTCCATATGTCCCACCCTGAGCAGTGCGAACTCGCCATCCTTAACTCCCATCACATCCCTGACGAATCCGGATTCATTGCTTATGCCTTCGTGCGAGTCTGTATATACCAAGCCTTTGCCATCCGGGCGCTCCAGCACGTCGCCAAGTGAGCTCCTGTAGTCGCTTGGCAGCTTGATGCCAAGAACCCTGCCCCCGCTGTTTATCGATGCGTTTATGGCCTGCTCTCCCGTCTCAGAGAATATGCCTGTAACGTCGAAGATGGCCACATTACTGGCAGCGCTCTTGCTTTTGGCCATGTAGGTGCCTCCTGCCCTGTCGAAGCGCTGTATGACTATGCCGCATGCAACTGCAGCGGCTATGGCTAGGTAATAGAGCTTTATCGCCTCCCCAAGCAATGCATAGGAGAAGACGAATGTTATGAACGGGCTGAGCATGTATACGTTTGTATACAGGGTTGTCTTGAGCCTCCTGAGGGCATAGAACGCCATGTAGAAGCTGTAGACGTTGAAGAACGCCCCTATGTACAAGGCAAGCGCGATGTCCGCTGGGCTAGGCGTCTGCAAATGCGCTCCGGACAGCGCAAATACGGCGGCAGAAAACACAAAGAAGGCTATCCCTGCGGCTGCAAGCTGCACCTCCATGTCGAATGCAAACCTCTTCACGAGCACATTTGACAGCGCATATATCAGCGCCATTGCCGCCATAAACAGCACAACCCACGCCTCAGCAGCGTTTATTGTGATGAGTCCTCCTCCGCTCACCCCGATATACACCCCAAGGAAGCCTATTGCAAGTGCCGCTATCTGGTACTTGCTCAGCCTTTCCCTGAGGATTACGGGGAGCAGAAGGAGCATAAGCAGAGGCGACGTTCTGAATATTGCAGTAGCCAGCGATGCTGTTATGTAGTGCTCGGCAAACCCTATGCCCAGCTCTATTGGCATGACGCTAAAGAGTCCAGCGACCAGCGCTATGGCGAGCATCCTCCAGTCGCTGAACAGGCGAAGAAGCTTGTCTGCCTTGCCTCTTGCAATCACGAATATTATTGATGATATTAATGCGAAGATAGAGACGAAGAGGAGGAATTCGTAGAGGCCCAGCGAGCCTGCTAGGCCCAGCAGAACGGGCAGCGATGCACCGGAAAATAATGATATTATAAGAAATGCGTATGAAAGCCTCTTCGCGTCCATCTCACTCAAGTATAACTACGCGCAGGATTTTATAAACCATCCAAAATTTTACAATATGGGACCTAAACATTGTTGTTTTGATACGGGTTTATTAAATCTTGCCTACCCATCTCAGATGGGTTGCTATGGACGGTCCTGACTTGGAATTCAGCAGTGCGTTCAATGACAAGTACAGCGCTCTTACTAAAAGGATAATCAGGGAGCTGTCAAACAACGCCAGGGTACCTGTGAACAGGCTTGCCGTTCTTGCAGGCTCATACCGCAGGATGGTGAGCCAGAAGCTCAAGCAGGCAGAGGAGCAGCTAGGCATAAAGTACACGATGGAGTTAAACGAACAGAAGCTTGGGCTGTCAAACGGCCACCTCATACTTGCCAAGTTCCTTAAGAAGCCAGAGCCCGAGAAGCTTGCCCGCATACTTGCATCATCGCACGTGCCGCAGATAGCAGCTACGCTTAAGGGGCACTACGACCTCATGATATACGCGAACGCGCAGTCTGGCAGCGAGTACGTGCACTGGGACAAGATCACTCAGATAAGGCTGTCTGAGTACGGGGTACTCTGGGAGCCGTCAGACGTGGCGCACAGGCAGCTGGGGTTCATACTCCTGCGCAATGAGCTTCTACAGCGCCTTGATCTGCCTGATGAATACAGAAGCATCATGCTTCTGCTTAACCAGAACTCAAGGCTTAGCTTCAGCGACATGAGCAAGAAGCTTAACATGCACTTCAACACAGTCGCTTACAGGTTCAACAAGCTTGTGGAATCAAAGTACATCAAGAGATTCACGATATCAATGGATCCAGTGCCAGGCACAAAGATGCTCGCAGTTGCCGGCAAGTACATCATGAAGGATAACTTCGAGTCAGATGCGAGCGTGTCCAGGAAGGCGCTCATGGATGATGATAAGTCGCCCATAGCCAGCAGGTATGTGGTGGTGAACCAGCTGGTCGGCAGCTACGACTTCTTCTCGATGGGCATATTCGACAGCTACGATGCCGCTATCACCCACGACCTGAGGTACTACAAGAAGGCCATGCACAGGCATCTTGTAAGGGCCAAGTACGCGGAGGTTGACAGGGTAATACTGGGAAGGCTCCCGATAAGGAGCGTTGACAACAGGAAGGAATACGACACGATAAGGTGGACGACAGACAACTACAACGTCTCGGATTAGCCCGGGCGGGTGTGACCGTAATTCCTGCCCTGAGCATAATGTATATATAAAAAGGTTTGCTACTAAATACTCATGGATTATGATAACAAAAATATAGTCCTTAGCGAGCTAATAGGGCTCAGGTGCAGGATTGTCAGCTCCCTCGACAGAAAGGAGGTCGGCATCGACGGCACAGTGATCGACGAGACGAAGAACACCCTCGTGATCGAGACCCCGGGCGGAACTAAGAGAGTGTCAAAGAAGATATCAACATTTAAATTTTATTCGGAAGGTAAATCCTTCACAGTAAAAGGCGAGGAGATATGTTTCAGGCCTCATGAGAGGATCTCCAAGGCCATGAAGTTTTACAGATCAAGAAAGGTGTGAATCTTGGAATGCACAGACCCACGCTGCCCCGTACACGGGGGGCTCAAGTACAGAGGAATGCAGTTCACCGGGAAGGTGGTTAGTGACAAGGCCAAGCGCACAGTCATAGTCGAAGTCGATTATGCAAGGTATGTTTACAAGTACGAGAGGTCGCTAAGAAAGAGGTCAAGGATACCTGCCCACAGTCCAGAGTGCATGGGCGTAAAGACAAACGATCTTGTAAACATAGCAGAGACAAGGAGGCTCAGCAAGACAAAGTCGTTCGTCGTGACAGGAGTGGCGAACAAGGAAAAGTGATCATATGAAGGGAGTAGCATCTCACGTTACAAAAACGCTCATTCCGGGCGCAGTGCTTGTGTGCGCTGACAACAGCGGCGCTTACGAGTTCAGGATGATTCACATAATAGGCAAGACCGACGGCAGGCACGGAAAGGTGACTCCGGCAGGAGTCGGCGACATAATATCTGCAAGCGTGAGGAAGGGCACTGCAACGTACCTCAAAAAGCCAGTGCGCGTAATAGTCATAAGGCAGAAGCAGGCCATAAGGAGGTCGACTGGCATGCGCGTCAAGTTCGAGGACAATGCGGGAATAATGGTCAGCGAGGACAACCTGCCCGTAGGCACTGAAGTGAAGGGCGCAATGGCCAGGGAGGTCGTAGAGCGCTTCGTAAAGGTGGCTGGCATAGCCTCAAGGATAGTATAATGATGTAATTGATGTTTATGATAAGCAGCTCAAAGCCAAGGAAGCAGAGGAAATTCAGGAAGAACGCACCAATGCATCTCAGGCAGAACTTTGTCAATGCCCACATCTCTAAGGATCTGGCCAAGACCCTGGGCATAAAGCGCAGGAGCATAGAGGTGAGGCGCGGCGACACGGCAAAGGTAATGACGGGCGACAATAGGGGCAAATCAGGCAAGGTTTCGAGCGTTAGTCTGGGAACAGGCAAGATACTTATAGAAGGAGTGTCAAAGAAGGACTCCAAGAACAAGGATATTCTCGTGGGGATTCCAGCGTGCAACGTATATCTTATGGAACTCGACCTGACGGACAAGAACCGGAAGGCTGAGATAGACTCTCTGAAGTCAAGCAAGTGATCTGTATGGGAAACAAGGGAAACGATAGACATGTGAAGAGGCTGGCATCGCCCAGGTACCAGCATGTCGAACGAAAGGTCAATCCATACATAATAAAGCCCAATGCAGGCAGGCACACCTCTGCAACTTCGATAGCCCTGGCAACTGTGCTCAAGGAGAAGCTTGGCGTGGTCGGCAGCACAAAGGAGGCGAAGATAGTGCTTGGCTCAGGAAGCGTGGAAGTCAATGGCAAGGTGATCAGGGACTTCAGATACCCCCTTGGGTTCGGAGACGTGCTGAAGTTCAGGGAGGGCAACGAGCACTACAGGATAGGCGTAGGCAGGAAGGGCGTGGTGAATATAGAGAAGTCTACTGCCACTTCTGAGCAGGTGTTCAAGGTTATAGGCAAGTACGTCTCAAAGGGTAACAAGGAGATGATAAGGCTGTACAACGGATCAGTAGTGCAATCGGCAAAAGGCGTAAAGGTTAACGATTCTGTTAAGGTCAAGGACGGAAAGGTAAGCGCAGTTATAAAGCTAGAGAAGGGCGCAAGCTACCTGGTCATACGTGGAGTGCACGCCTCTGAGGGCGGCACTATAAGCGAGATAAGGCCGGGCACTGCTGTTAGGCCTGCTATAGTGGAGATAGATGGCAAGGGTGGCAAGAAGGAGACCCTCCTTGACAACGTCATGGCAGTTGGTGCTTGATATGGTTGAAGGCAATAATCACATGAGGGAGATACGCGTTGACAAGGTAGTGCTCAACATAGGCATAGGCTCCAACGAGGACATTGCCCCAAATGCGCGCATGCTCCTGGAAAAGCTTACGGGCCACAAGCCGGTACCTACTGTATCTAAGAAGAGGGAGCCAGAACTTAAGCTCAGGAAAGGCCAGGTAATAGGCGCGATGGTAACTCTCAGGAACAAGGAAGCGCTCGACATGCTCAAGAGGGCTCTTGAGGCAAACGACGGCGCGCTTAAGCCCAGCGCAATTGCAAACAACTCGCTGAGCTTCGGTGTCAGCGAGTACATATACTTCTCAGGAGTCAAGTACGATCCGAAGATAGGCATGCTCGGGCTCAACGTGAATGCATCATTCTCAAGAATGGGCAGGAGGGTGGAGCTTCGAAAGCGCAAGAGGTCAAAGGCAGGGCTGCAGCACAAGTCAATTCCAAGGGAGGAGATAGTGCAGTACGTGGAGAAGAACCTTGGCGCCAAGGTAGGCGCTGAATCATGATGATTATATGGCAGTGAGCTACGATCTTAAACTCAAGGGCCGCGGCAAGAGGAAGTGCAGGATGTGCGGGACTTCAAGGGGGCTGCTAAGGTCGTACAAGCTGTATGTGTGCAGGAGATGCTTCAGGGAGGTAGGCCCTGACATAGGTTTCGAGAAGTTCGGTTGATATCATGGTAGATGTATTCGCTGACGCAATAAACAAGATAAAGGTGTACGAGAACGCAGGCATGTACGAGTGCGTCGTACCGTCCACCAAGCTGCTCAAGTCGGTTCTGGAGAAGATGAAGCAGAACAGCTACGTAAAGGAGTACGAGGAGTTCAAGGCCGGCAAGTTCGCCAGCGTAAAGATAACCCTCTCCAAGAGGATAAACGACATAGGCGTGATAAAGCCAAGATACCCCGTATCGGTAGAGGACCTGCAGCGCTACGAGACAAGGTACATACCAAGCAAGGATTTCGGCATACTCATAGTGTCGACCCCTGTGGGCATAATGACCAACAGGGAGGCAAGGGAGAGGCACACCGGCGGAAGGCTTATAGCTTACGTATATTAGTTGAATCATCATGTACGAGATCGAGATACCAAGTGCAGTGACCGTGACAGTAAACGGCGACGATGTTACTGTCAAGGGCAAGCTTGGATCTACTGTCAAGAAGACGAACGCCAAATTCGTGAGCGTGAGCGTAAGCGGTTCCAAGGTCACGATAAGCGGAACAACGAACAAGAAGCTGGCGAAGAAGTCCGCTCTCGCAGCGCAGGCATTCAACAGCGTGCTCAAGGACACCATTAAGGGCGTGCAGGACGGGGTGGAAGTGAAGATGAAGGTGCTCTTCGCCCACTTCCCAACATCGATAGAGGTAAAGCCCGGCCACATATACCTGAAGAACCTTTTCGGCGAGAAAGTCCCAAGGGAGGTAGATATAGTGGGGGCTACAAAGGTGGAGGTAAAGGGGCAGGACGTTACGATAAAGGGCATTGACAAGTACGAGGTAGGGCAGACAGTGGCTAACATAAGAAGGGGATGCTACGCCCGCGGATACGACACGCGCGTGTTCCAGGACGGGCTGTACGTCGCAAATGAGGAATGATGTTTATGACCGCAAGCAAGAGGCCAAGGATGAAGTTCAGGGTACCAAACTACGGTGTAGTAGGGCGCAGCAGGGTCAAGGCCAGATGGAGGAAGCAGCGCGGTATAGACAACAAGAGGAGGGTAAAGAAGCAGAACCGCGGCCCAGTGCCAAAGATAGGCTACAAGAACAGCGATGCAGTGAGATATGCAAGGCCTGACGGATCGTTTGAGCTGGTGGTGCACAACAGGCAGGAGCTGCTTTCAGTGCTATCCATGCCAGGGCATGCGGCCAAGTTCTCACATACGCTCTCAGAGAGGAAGAGGCAGCAGCTGCTTAAGACAGCAGACGAGCAGGGCATAAAGGTATTGAACAGGTAAGATCATGAGCATAAGATTCGCAAAGAGGGCAGGCGCATACGTCCTTGACAGGGGCGAGAGCGCAGTTAGAATAAGGCCCGACGCGCTGCAGGACGCAGCGAAGGCTCTTACAAAGGAGGACATAAGAAGGCTGGTCAAGGAAGGCAAGATCTACGCGATAAAAGAGAAGCACAACAAGAGCTCAAGGTCAAAGAAGCTCAGAGTTGCAAGGTCAGAGGGACGCAGCAGGGGCCCTGGAAGGAGAAGAGGCACGCGCCATGCCAGGACAGGCAGGCTGTGGGAGAAGAAGATACGCTCGCAGCGCAGGCTTCTCAAGGAACTAAAGTCCATGAAGAAGATAAACACCACGGTGTTCCATGATTATTACAGGCACATAAAGGGGAACCAGTACGCCAACAAGGCGCAGATGCTACTGCACATGAGGGAGCAGGGCATACAGGTGAGCGAGGAAGAGCTCAAGCAGATAAATGAGAGGATACGCAAGGACTACGAGTGAGCGGATGAGGAAGATAATAAAAGATATAAAGTTCAGGAGGAGACGCGAGTCAGTCACAGACTACAAAAAGAGACTGGGGCTTGTCAAGGGGGGCTCTGACAGGGTAGTCGTGCGAAAGACAAACAGAAGGATCATAGGCCAGATAGTCAGGTACGGCCCGGGCGGAGACAGAGTGCTTGTGTACGCGGACTCGTCGGAACTGTCTGCCGCAAAGTGGCCAGGCAGGGCGAATCGCCCAACAGCGTACCTCACCGGCATTCTGCTTGCTCGCAAGGCCGCAAAGGCCGGATCGGCAAAGGGAGAGCACATCCTGGACATAGGCATAGCATCGCCTGTTGGCGGTTCCATACCTTTCGTGTTCGCAAAAGGCTGCATAGACGGGGGCCTCAAGATCAACGGCACATTTAGCATAGACGAGAAGTCATACAATATGTCAGACTCAAAGTACATAGAGCAGATGAAGTCAAAGGATAGTGCCAGGTACCAGAAACTGTTCTCCTCCTACATCAAGGAGGGTTTCGTACCCGAGGGGCTGGGAAAGACGTTCGCAGATGTGAAGGATAAGATAATGAAAGAGTGATTATGTTGAGACAGAGCTTCTACAGGGATAGCGACGAAGACAATAAGTCCAATCTGGCAGAGTGGAAACCAAGGACAAAGATAGGCCAGATGGTGAAGAACGGCGAGATAACCTCTGTCGAGCAGATATTCGCATACGGCAAGCCGATAAAGGAAGTCGAGATAATAGACATGCTGCTGCCCGATCTCGAGGACAAAGTGATAGAGATTGCATCTGTGCAGAGGATGACAAAGAACAACAGGAAGCAGAAATACAGGGCAACAGTGATACTCGGAGACAGGAATGGCCACATAGGCATAGGCGTCGGCAAGGACGTAGAGGTAAAGCCTGCAATAAGCACGGGGATAAGGAACGCAAAGCAGAACATGATCTCAGTGGTGCTCGGCTGCGGGTCATGGGAGTGCAACTGCGGCACAAGGCACAGCCTTCCTCTCACTACCAAGGCGAAGTGTGGCAGCGCGGAGATAACACTAAAGCCTGCGCCAAGGGGCGTAGGGGTTGCTGCAAGCGCAACTGTAAGGACCGTTCTGGATCTGGCAGGCATAAAGGACATGTGGACCTTCGCCAGAGGCAGGACCAGGGACAAGTACAACATAGCTCTTGCAGTGTTCAACGCCTTAAAGAGCCTCAATGAGCTGAAGAACTCCGAGGCTCTGAAGGTCTGATCCTGTCGTCGGATTCTCAGGATAAGACTACGCCTGCGCGCAGCGCTGCATAAAGCAATTTATAAAGCTTTTCTACACTGATAATAACGGGTAAGGATGGCAGCTAGCAGCACGGCACTCGAGTGGCGCGTATACCAGAGCTTGAGCGGAAAGCTTGGCAGCGTTCACACAGATGCCGAGCTGTATGCATACGTCGAAGCTGCAGTCAAGTCGCTGGACCCTGCTGCCGACAAGACGCTAGTAGACAGCATATTTGCCAGCGTGCAGAAGTTCGATCCAGTGGACGGGTACATACACGATGACAACGTCGAAGACATAATGATCAACAACACCGAGAATATCTTCATCTACCACAAGGCCCAGGGCAGCATGAAGGTCCCAGAAAGGATAAGCTCCCACGAGCAGCTGAGCATGCTGGTCAGCAAGCTGAACATGTATACTACAAGCCTTGCAGCCAAGGGCCACATATACGACGTTCACCTGCCAAACGGCTCAAGGTGCAACATAGTCGACTCGCCAATGGGCCCTTCCATAACGATAAGAAACCAAAAGCCAGTGGCCTACAGCGTGATAGACCTTATAAATGCAGGCGAGCTGAGCTACAATCTTGCGGCAAGATTCTGGCTGTACTCGGAAGGTCTGGGAGTGAGGCCTGCGAACATGCTTCTTGGCGGGCTTCCTGGAGCAGGAAAGACCACTCTGCTCAATGCCATGTTCAGCTTCTACAGGCCCGAGCAGCGCATAGTAGTCATAGAGGAGACTTACGAGCTCAACACAAAGACGCAGGAGAACTGCGTGAATCTTGAGACCAGCTCCGAGATGACCTTACAGGACCTGCTCTCAAATGCGCTGCGTATGCGCCCTGACATAATAATCATAGGCGAAGTGAGGGGGGCTGAGGCCAAGGACATGATGGCTGCAATGAGCATAGGCAAGTCCGTAATGAGCACCCTTCACGCGCACAGCACAAGGGACATGGTAACAAGGCTCGAGCACGACCCGATGAAGATCAACATGGACATGGTACCCCTCGTGGACACTCTTGTCGAGGTCGCGCAGATAAACGAGAACAGGAAGAAGGTCAGGAAGATAACCCAGGTCTCGGAGATCTCGGGGGTTGAGACGCAGGTGCTCCTCTCGGACCTATACAAGTACGACTACAAGACCCACCAGTCATCGGAGATGCTGCCAAGCGTGACGTTCAGGGACACTCTGTCAAGGACCACCGGGTACACTCCTACTGAGATAATCGGCGAGGAGAAGCGCAGGGCCAAGGTTCTTGAGAGGCTTAATGAGATAGGCGTGCGCGATCTGCGCAGCATAAACGAGTTCTGCAGGGATTATTACGACGACCAGGAAAAGGCCATGGACAGGATAGGCCTCAAGGGCATGGGCACCATCGGGGAGTACGTGTAGAATGCGCTGCACGCCCAGGCGATTCAAGGCACATGCCCCAATATTCTCATTCTGGTTTACCTCAAATGCTGTATTTCGGATGGCAGTGCGTGCGCATGGCGCACAATGCGAAGAATTATAAATATTTAGTAGGAACTTACATTAAAAGGGTTGGGTCAGTGCCGAATAGAAAGGCCAGTACAAGAAAAGTGCAATCATCTATAGAGTACATCTCGACTTTTGCAATAGCACTTCTCTTACTTGTCGTTGTGATAGCTGTTGTCGCATACCTCATGTACTCAAACAGCAATTCCACTCAGACTCCGTCTTCGTGCACTATAACTGCCCAGATAAACTGCGTTCAGATGGCAATGGCGAGCAGCTCCAGCTCCACCGATGCCTTCCTGGTGTTCACCAACCAGCTCGGGCAGCAGATGAAGTTCAGTGCAAACTCTATATCCTTCTTTCCAGGGTCTTCCAATTCCAACTACACTGGCACATGCCTTCCGTCGATAGCGCAGCCTGGCGCCACTGTGATATGCAATGCGACAATGCCCGGCTACGCACCATCGGTGGGGTCGCAGCAGGAGCCAAGATTCATCCTTCATTATGACGAGTGCACTGGCGGTTCGTGCTCAACGCTCAGCACTGTGGGCACCGGCACCACGTACGTCTCATCTACGGCAAGTCTTTTCAAGGTGCAGCTAGTAGTAAGTCCGTCCACAGCAGGCACCCTATACGTGGACGGCGCCGCGTACACCTCAAACTCGTACGTATACCTGATCAAAGGCAAGAGCTATTCGGTGAG
This sequence comes from Microcaldota archaeon, assembly GCA_027314465.1. Classification (GTDB taxonomy): domain Archaea; phylum Micrarchaeota; class Micrarchaeia; order Micrarchaeales; family CABMGC01; genus JAJZNA01. The sequence continues at coordinate 180 of DAHVAU010000045.1, read as the reverse complement.
CATAAGTCCGTCGGCCGGAAGCGCATTCAATGAATGGGCTGTGAGCGGGGGCTTATCGCTCCAGAGTGCTGCCTCTGCTGCCACGTCGCTAACAGCTACATCAAACGGCATATTGACTGCAGATCTCTCCGCTCAGCAGCTCTCAAGCACTCCTACTGTAACATGCTATGCCCTTACCCT
>DAHVAU010000041.1 GCA_027314465.1 Microcaldota archaeon | reverse complement strand
GGCCAACGATATCTTTATAAATCAGAAGCGGCAATAGATGTACGATGTAGTAAGGCGCAAAACGCTGATCCTACAGAGGAAAAAGAAAATGAGAGACATGGATAGCAGCGAAGGCAGAGATGGAAGAGGAGGCAGAGGATCGAGAGGTCTAAACCCTAATTATTTCCTGCCTAAGCCAGTGAAAGTCGGAGATGAAGTAGAGGTAACCATAGATGCAACAGCGTCTAAGGGAGACGGACTTGCGAAGAAGGACGGATTCGTCATCTTTGTGAAGGACGCAAAGCAGGGAGAGACAGTGAAGATAAGGATAACTGACGTGAGGGCCAGGTTCGCAGTAGGCGAGATAGCTGGCTCAGGATCAGCACCTGCAAGCGCACCTGAGAGCGAGGCCGTACCTGAAGAGTCCCCGCAGTAACAAAGCAACAGCACAGGACTGTAGCAGCACGGAGTTTTATTTTTATACTTCTATTCCTTTCTTTTTGATTTTTGCAAACGTTTTTAGGCTTGCCTAGGCCCAGTAGTGCATATGAATACAGCGTATCGGCTTGTCTGCACAGGATGCGCCAGGGTGGCTGATTACTCAGCATTCAGGTGCAGTGCATGCGGGCACATACTTGACGTGGCATATGACTATAAGTCATTAAAGCTGCCCGCAGGATTTGGGTCTGCAAGAGCAGGGCACCGCAAGTACCTTCAGTTCTTCCCTATCGATAGATTCAGGATACACAGCAGGGAAGGAGGCACCCCGCTGGTGGATAGGCGCATTGGAGGCGCGCGGGTGCTGCTTAAGCTTGAGACATACAACCCTACACGCTCATTCAAGGACCGCGGCTCTGTGATAGAGATAAATAAGGCACTTGAGCTTGGGGCGCATAGCATATGCTGCGCATCTACTGGCAACATGGGGCTGTCAGTGGCGCATTACGCGCATATCGCAGGATTAAGATGCACAATATTCATAAGCAGGGACGCCAACAGGCACAAGATAAGCCTCATAAAGAAGGCTGGGGCCAGGCTGGTGCGGGTCAAGGGCGACTTCAACGCCGCATTGAGAGCCGCAGAGACCTATGCCGGCAAGACTGGCGCGTTTGTCTGCGGCGACTACCATTACAGGAAGGAGGGGCAGAAGAGCGTGATCTTCGAGCTCGTTGAGCAGATGCGCTACTCTGTGCCTGACATCATCTTCGTGCCTGTTGGCAATGCCACGCTGATTGCAGCGATGCATAAGGGCCTTAGCGAATTCAGGAGGTTCTCCCTTATCAGGAAATTCCCAAGGATCGTAGCCGTGCAATCAGAGATGTGCGATCCCCTTGTCAGGGCTTACAATTCGAAACGGGATGTGCGCTATATGCGGCCAAGGACAGTGGCAGATGCCATTGCAGTTGGTTACCCTACCTTCGGCTTCGAGGGACTTGGGGCGCTGCGCGCCACGCACGGCATTGCAATGAGCGTGAGCGAACAGGAGATACTTGATGCAGTGTCTGAACTAAGGAGCATTGGGATAGGCGCAGAGACAGGAGGCGCAGCTGCATTCGCAGGCTTTGTAAGGCTTAGGAAAAAGAACCCTGCGCTGCTTGAGGGCTCAAAGGCGGTTGTGCTGATCACAGGGAATAACGAACCCCGGACATAGATATTTAAGGCAGTGGATTTCACTTCATTGCAGCTTAGTCGGTGCGACCATGGCGATGGCTGAGATACATTATAGGAGGGTTAGAGAGTACTTTGACGAAAGATACTCAAGGCAGCAGGGGATATCTGCGCCTGCAGGAATAGCAGGCGCTGCGCTTGGATGCTTGAGGGGCCTTGAACCAAGAGGCAACGCCCTTGAGATAGGATGCGGGGACGGGGCAAATGTCAGGGTGCTTGCAGAGTCGGGCCTTTTCAGGGCCGTTCACGGAATAGACATATCGGCCATAGGCATACTAAAGGCAGCATCAAGCCCAGGATCTGAGGATACGCAGCGCATTGTGCATCTGCGCCAGGGCAATGCAATTCATTATACGGCAGTTCACCAGCCGTACTCGCTGATACTTATCAACTCAGTGTTTGAGTATATGCTGGATCCTGACAAGCAGCGGCTTGTAGCCCGCATGATGCAAAATACCGCGCCTGGAGGATTCAATGCGATAGGGATGGTGAGCTCGCTGCCTGGCGACTTCCTGGATCAGAGGCTATGGCACACGGATAGGGATGTGAGGTACGGCAGAGCCATGTTTGATCCGGACGCTAAAGCACGCAGCCTGGAGTTTGAGTCAGGACTTGCGGATATGTACAGGAAAGCCGGATGGCGCGTGCAGGCGCATACAAGATACGGCTCTGAGAGAAACTTCGTGGCGGTGGAGGCTGAGATACTCATAGCGCAGAAGCGGCCTTAAGACCCGTGGCATTGCCCTTCTTTCCCATAGTTACAGACTCCCAGAAACCGTCCTTAGGCATATTCCTTAGCTGGTACTCCCCTGAGAAGCATGCATGGCATTTGCCTGCGCCTGTGACTGCCAGCAGCTCGCCTATGGTCAGGTATGCAAGGCTTGATGCCCCCAGATGCTGCGCGAGGGTGTCAGGATCCATCCTGTTTGCTATAAGCTCGGTTCTTGTTGGGAAGTCTACGCCGCCAAAGCAAGGGTACTTCACCTGCGGAGAGGCGATGCGTATATGCACCTCGGATGCTCCGGCCTCAAGAAGCATGCCCACCACCTCGGCCTGGGTGGTTCCCCTTACTATCGAATCGTCAATCACTACAAGCCTTTTCCCTCCGATCACTTCAGGGTCGGCGCGCATCTTTTCCCTCACGGCCTTCTTCCTGGAGAGCGGGTCAGGCTGCATGAACGATCTCGTCCTGCTCCTGAAGTCCTCTGCCTGGAGCACAAGCCCCCTTGCAATAGGTATTGCGCTCTCCATCGAGTAGCCGTGCGCCATGGGCTCTGCAGAGTCTGGAACAGGCACCACTATATCGGCATCAACGCCATGGTATCGCGCAAGCATCCTGCCCTGCTCAACCCTGGCCGCGCTCACACTCACCCCGTCCATAACAGACTCCTTACTGGCGAAGTATATTATCTCGAATACGCAGTTTGCCCTGCCTTCCTGGCGGTCTATGGACGTGCATGCGTCTGTTGACACCACCAGTATCTCTCCGGGCTTTATGTCGCTGCCTATGTATCCGCTCTTTATCGTGGAGCTGGCGCTCCTTGGATGGTCAGTTATTGCAACGCTCTCTGAGGCGAAAACAAGATTTGAGCCCATGCTGCCATACACGGTACCGGTTATAAGCGGCCTTACCCCCAGCCTGTCCCTGGCCGCTGCCATTGTGCCGTCCGTGAGCATTGCTGCTATTGCATAGCCTCCGTCGGCTATGTCCATCAATGCGCTAAGAGCCTCGCCAATGCCCGCGCCGCGTGATATCTGGGATGAGACGAACTTGACCACCACCTCGGTATCGGACGCAGTGATGCATTCGGAGCCGTTCATCAGGCTCATGTAATTTGGTATCGTTCCGTTCCATGCGAGGGCTATGTTTCCGTGGGTGTGGGGATGCGCTGCGGATGCATCCGACTTGCTCCCTACTGTTGAATACCGCACATGCGCTATTGCCGCCTGTGCAGGACCGATGCGCACGCCAGAACCATCACTGCAACGAAAGTACACCTCGTCGCCGTCATTTCTGAACACATCATCCACGCGGCCAAGTCCCTTGAACGTCTCAAACCTCCCATCCCTTAGAATCGACATCCCTACGGCCTCCTGGCCGCGGTGCTGCTGATTCCTTATGCCTTCCAGAGCCACAACTACGGAATCCGGGCCCCGAACGGCCATAACGCCGCAATGCTCCCTTGGCTTGTTCATGCACCAACCAGACAATGGCAAGCGGTACCCTCCACGGACCGACCCAGCCACCAACGCTACGATATGCATGGAAAAGCTTATATGCGTGCAGTAGCCGAACGTGAAAAACCGGCAGCGCAAGCGCCATGGCGCTCCTGGAACCATTATTAATGTTGCTTGCTGATATCCCTCTAGGATGGGCGATGGCGTGGTTGAGAGAGTCACTACAGGAGTGATGGGCTTTGATGCACTTGTCGAGGGAGGCCTGCCACTAGGAAGCAATATACTAATAACTGGTTCTCCTGGAACAGGCAAGACCATATTCGGGCTGCATTACTTATTCAACGGAGCGATGAAAGGAGAGCCCGGGATATATGTCACTCTGGACTCCACTGTCAGCATACTGAAAGAGCAGGCAAGACAGTTCGGGATGGATCTTGCTGTGCTTGAAGAGCAGAAGAAGATTGCCTTCCTGAGCGTACCAATAACTGAGATGAAGTTCAATCTCTTTGATGCGATCAAGACGCTCAAGGAGCAGCTGGGGGGTAAGCGCATCGTATTTGACAATATGGCCACCTTCGCCATCAATATAGACCTATTCACAATACCTATTGGGTATGTAGGCAACACGGCTTCCTCGGTATCGCTAAGCGCAGGCACCATAGAGAAACTGAACATGGATGACAAGCATAACGAGCTAAGTGTTGGGGGAGGATCGGATGGCGACAAGATATCCTATACGGCAAACTCTGAGAAGCGCATGATATATCTCATAATGAATGAGCTTACCGGCCTTGGCACTACGAACCTGATAATAACGTATGACGGAGTTGGGGGGAGCTCTATAAGCAGTGACGGGGTAAGCGAGTTTGCATGCGATGGGCTGGTCGTGCTCAGGGCCCTGGCCATAGGGGACACGCTTAACAGGACTCTTGAAGTCAGGAAGATGAGATGCACCAAAATAGACGGTGGCATAAAGTCCTATGACATAAAGTCTGATGGAATGACTATGCTATAGGTAGTCTAATGGACATTAAGGACAATCTGGTAAGGCTTTACATAAAGCAGTTCATAATCCCAAAGGCGCTGATTTTTGATAAGCCAGGATTTGTTGACTTCAAGATATCTGGCAAGACCAATGTCTTCGCAAGGCAGATGCTGGTGCCAGAGGATTTTTTTGTAAGGCTGGAGGACCACTTAATAAAGAAATATGGGGATCGGGGGAGAAGCACCCTGTATTCCATAGGCAAGAAGTTTGGGTACAGCTTCTCGCAATTGGGGCGCTTTGAGAACATAAAGGACCATCCCGGCAACGGAGTTAAGGACTGGATAATTATAGCCAGCAAGTTCGTTGAGGGCACGTACGCAAGCGAGATACGGCAGGATAGCGATATAAAGACCGAGACAGTGAACTACGTGCTGAGGAACTTTGTGATCTGCAGGAAGCTGGGATACGATTTCTTCCTAGCAGCAGGAGGCGCTGCAGGGGTCATAGCATGGCTGTTACAGAACAAGGATATAGAAGCGTATTACTATGACAGCACAGCGCCCGGAGAGGACCAGACGTGCAAGGTAAAGTGCGCGCCTGCCGGGGCCTTTGATGCTGACGGAGTAAAGATATTCAGGGAGAAGAATCTTGACAATTTGCAGCAGGACGTGCAGCAGTACAACGAGTTCAACAAGGAAGTCGCGGTGAAGTACACCAAGTCCTTCAGAGACTACCTTAATGCAGGAATCTTCAGCTATGAGAACGGAATAATAAAGTTTAAGGCCACTAACGAGAGGTTCTTCCTAATGGAAGTGAGCGGCATGTACCTCCTTGAGCTGGGGCTTAAGGAGAACGCCTTTGACGGCGAGGTGTTTGACGTAGCAAGCGCAGTAGGGGAGGAGATCTTCAGCAAGATGGAGAAGAATGCCCAGTCAGTGCTTGAGCTGACTACTGCGCTTGGCTGGGGAGAGGTAATGCTGCTTCCCAGCGAGAACGGGAAACTAAAAATAGTAATAAACCATTTTCCATGGACAGGATGGTACAAGGATATTGACTTTATGATAGTCAGGGGGCTACTTAGCGGCATATTCTCAGCAGTATACTCGAGGAAGCTGGCCCTGGGCAAGCCAGTGGTTGACATGAGCAATGGTTATTTAACCTTGCTACTTAAAGAAACATGAGATCCATGCGGCAGATAGGTCCTGTAGAAAAGACCGTATACAGACTTAGGGAGGAGCACCCGTTAGTAATACCGCAGATAGACCCTGACAAGCATACAGAAAAGAGCATGAAGGCGTGGTTTTCACATGTAGATGACGCAGGGATATCCTTCATCGCCGTGGGAGGCAGCACATCAAGCCCAATACGCACCCAGAAGGCCATAGACATTGCCTTAAGCGATTTCGATCTCAAGATAGCGCTATACCTTACTCCAAATCTGGGCGCAATAGTAGGACGCGCTGGGCGCACGGCAGTCTATTGGACGCAGGTGCCTGGCTCTTCCAATACGTTCTATGGCTGGGATGGACTTGTTTCAAATGCCATGCAGATAGAGGAGAATAACCTGGAGCCTATACCTGCAGTGTACGTATTTGATGACAGAGACTTCGCAGGCACGGCTAACTGGATGACAAGAGTCTACCCGATACCGAGGGAGAAGCCCGAGATCAGCCTTGCAATGGCAAAAGCGGCCCAGTACTTCGGAATAAGGCTCTACATAATGGCAGGAGGGTCTGGCAGCTCAAAGCACCCTCCGGCAGAGCATGTCAAGAAACTTTCAGGAAATACGGATCTGTTCATTATCCCTACAAGCGGCATTACCACTGCAGAGCATGCGCGCGAGATGTTTGAAGCCGGAGCTGATGCAATACATGTTGGCAACAGGCTGGAAGCTGGAGACGGCTTTGGCATACTGGATGAGATGGTCAAGGCCTCTGAGCGTTTTCAGGGCAAGCGCTTTATGTGATATATACGCCAGTCCAATCGGATCAGATAGGCATGGAAAGATTACGTGGCCTTCTGGACAACGCAGATTATGCGATATTTGACTTTGACGGAACACTCTATCCTGGCCTTTTTATCTTCGATCTGACAAAGAAAGTATTTGAAAGGAGAGATTCTGCGGCAAAACTAGCTGAATTGCTGGGCATTGCAAATGAATACAAATCAGGCAGGGTAGTGGAAGCGTATTGCAGCTTCCTTGAGCTGCTGAAAGGGGAACGCGTTGATACGTTCAGAGAGGAGGCCGAAAACCTTATGCATATGCACTTTAACTTCGCAGACAAGGTCATCGATGAACTAAAGCACAGATACGGAATGAAAGTGTATGTGATATCGATAACTTCCGACTTCATCGGAGAAGCTGCTAGGAAGCATTTTGGCTTTGACAGGGTATTTGCCGTTCCTTACTTATACGAAGGGAGTGGAAAGGATGCAGAATTTAACGGCAAGTCAGGAATACGAATAGATAGACCTGAACTTATGAAGGCAGGCATGCTAAGTGAATTGAGGAAAGAGGAGCGCGGAGACTACGTATCGTTTTTTGACAGTAAGGATGATGCAGCAATATCGGCATCGTCGATTTTAAGCGTAGCGATAAACCCGCGAGAAGAGTCCGTGAAGGCTGACCTGGTGATCAGATCCGCTGAGCCGTGGATGGACTTGCGCAAATTGTTATGATGCATCGTAGCTAGCTCTAATAGGTACCATGGCAGAACGATCCCGTAGGCGTCAAATTCCTTGCAGAACTTAGATATGAACATATCCAGCTCATCTGCATATTTTGCAATGCAATACGCCACTATTCCATCAGCGCTCAGCCCTGCGTACTGCAGCAGGTGCGATGACTGCAGAGCCTCCCCAAGCTCTTCGGATGCAGGCATATTTGCAAATGAGAAATGCACTATATACTCGCCATAAGATGCTGCAATGATGTCCTCTTCCATCACCGCTTTAACCAGCTCCCTCTTGGTCCTGCGCTTTACGATGTTCAGGATCTCGAGCTTGTGGAGTTCTCCTATGTTTATTTCCGGGGCAAATACAAGACTATTATCAGAAACGAGTTTCCAGTAAAGCATGTGGGTTGTGGACTTCGGTGCGCCTATCCTTTCTGAAAGCGATTGAAGCGACAGCGTACCGTCAGTGGCAAGAAGCCCCAGCATACGTTTTTTGACATCCTCCATCCCATTACCAAGTTTGCAATTGAAGGAGCCTGGGCACGGGCCGATGGGATGGTTGCCCAGACTCCTTATTCAACCCTCTAGAGTATTAGGTCCTCTGTATTTACCAAAAATCAATCCGCGTAGACTACTCTCCAGACGTTCCTTCCTTCAGGAACGAGCTTGACAGGACGCGAATCGTCAGTTACTTCTCCCGCGTTCTTTTTTGCACCGAATAGTCTTTCTATTATGTCCATGGTTTCACCAGTTGTTAAATGGGATGGTGGGCCTGGGCAAACCAGAATAAGGCGGGATTAGGCTATTGCGTGGATGGGTATCCATAGAACAAGCATTACCCAATTCTTTGTTCATCCCCAAGACCCAAGTATATGATATGGGTAAACATTTATTTAAAAGTGACCTGATGGATCTTGCGTCCTTCAGCCATATTGGCAGTTTAAGATGCCTTTCTTTCATTAATATAGAGATTTCATTACGTTATAAGTTGCATTTATAACATAAGGTTTATATACATTTTACTTACTATATATAAATTAGATGGGTTATGGAAGGTTTACCTCTGAAGATTGCCGATTCCTTTGAAAGGCTCAAGAAAGAGCACCCTTTCCGCATCGTGCTTAAATGCATAAATGGGAAGTACTACGTCTACAAGGAGAGGGGAATATGGCTCAAGGACACGCACAAAACCAAGATAATATCCGAATATCTTGGAAGAATAACAGACGGCGGCGCGTATATAAAGAAGAAGTTCACTGCAAAGGACAACCTGGAAAACGCAAAGGCAATTGTCGAAGAACACGGCGGTGAGATAATATGGCACGAAAAGACAGAGGAGAACCCACTCCCAGTAAAGCAGGACCTGACAGCCACTGA
>DAHVAU010000032.1 GCA_027314465.1 Microcaldota archaeon | reverse complement strand
TAATATGGATGTTTATAATCTTGATGGAAAGGTGGAGAAGAGCATAAACGCCCCCAGCGTTTTCGCCGGGGAGTTCAGGGAGGACCTGATACGCAGGGCGCTTCTCTCCGAGCAGAGCAGGGAGTACCAGCCTCAGGGCAGGTTCCTGCGGGCAGGATTCCAGACTACTGCAGTCTATATAGGAAAGTACAGCGCTGCATACAGAAGGGGCAGGCACATGGGTATAGCAATAAGGCCAAGGCAGAAGCTCGGCGGCGGAGCCATGGGTGACGTCAGGAGGATACCTTCGGCTACAAAGGGGCACCGCGCGCACCCGCAAAAGATAGAGAAGACCATCGAAGAGAGGATAAATAACAAGGAGTACGCTGCGGCATTAAGGTCCGCAGTGGCAGCATGCGCAAATACCTCGCACATAACCAGAAAGCACAAGGTGCAAGCAAAGGCGCTTCCAATAGTGGTCGACAACAAGCTTGAATCCATATCAAAGACAAAGGAGCTCATGAAGACTCTGCAGGCCCTCGGCCTCGGACGTGATCTGGACAGGTCCCACAAGCCAAAGCTCAGGCATGGGCTTAGGAGGCTCTCAAGCTTAAGGCACTTCAGGAATAGCGTGCTTATAATCTCAAAGGGCCCAAGCCCTGTCCTAAAAGCAGGGAGGAACATACCTGGCGTGGACGTATGCAGCGTAAGCGAGCTCACCATATCAAAGCTGGCCCCAGGCGCAATGCCTAGGCTGTCAGTATGGACTGAGGGAGCCGTAAACGAAGTTGAGAAGGCAGTAACAGACAATGCCATAAGGCAGAGGAGATCCGCATGAGCGTTCTTTTGTATCCGTTATCAACAGAAAAAGCCTTAAATATGATTGACAGGAACAATACGATACTGTACATAGTGGACTACAGGTCCACAAAGGATCAGGTAAGAAAGGAGTTTGAGCAGACCTTCGCTGTCAAGATAGCAAGCATAAACACATCGACAACAATGAAGAACACGAAGAAGGCCTACATAAGGATGAAGCCCGAGTTCAAGGCAAGCGATGTAGCGAGGAAGCTAAAGCTCGTATGAATGCGGTGTAGTTATGGGAAAAAGACTTAGAATGCAGAGGCGTGGAAAGGGCAGCGTAGCCTACACAAAGCCCCCTAACTACTTCAAGGCGGATGTAAATTTCAGGCCAAAGCCGATAGACGGGAAGATAGTCGGCGAGGTAATAGAGTTCGTGGACGACCCAGGCCACACGGCGCCACTAATGAGGGTCAGATTTGACGATTTCACAGAAGCAGTGTATCTTGCACCTGAGGGAATAAGGATAGGGAACAGGATACAGGAAGGCAGGCTTGCCGAGCTCTCCCTTGGCAGCATAATGCCGCTGGGCTCGATACCTGACGGAATGCTCATATACAACGTGGAGATGCGCCCTGGGGATGGCGGCAAGATTGCGCGTGTTGCAGGCGGATACGCAACCATAAAGTCGCATATAGGTGACAAGGTGAGCGTGCTCTTGCCATCCAAGAAGTCCTTAGACCTTGCCTACGACTGCAGGGCCGGTGTAGGCGCAGTTGCAGGGGGCGGAGTCACTGCGCAGCCACTAATGAAGGCAGGCAAGAGCTATTACATATATCATGCTACTAATGCAAGATGGCCCAAGAACAGGGGGGTCAAGTCAAACCCTGTGGATCATCCTTTCGGAGGCAAGCAGCACCACAAGGGTGCCTCGAGCATGACCTCAAGGCACGCCCCTCCAGGGGCAAAGGTCGGCCACATTGCGGCAAGAAGGGTAGGCAGGAGGAAGAGTGGTTGATTATGGCGCGTATATTCACATTCAGGGGAAAGACACTGGAGCAGCTTCAGTCAATGAATATCGAGCAGTTCTCCGGCATGCTAAAGGCCAGGCCGCGCAGGGCTGTAAAGAGGATGAATCCATCCTACAAGTCGCTCATATCAAAGGCTGAGAAGGCAAGGCAGTTGGGGAAGACAGTGAGGACCCACACCCGCGAGGCTGTGATACTGCCGGCATGGGTGGGCATGAGGTTCGCCGTATACGACGGCAAGGCATTCCAGGAACTCACAATAAACCCCGAGATGCTGGGCCACAGGCTCGGCGAGTTTGTGTATACTGTAAAGCACGTAGTTCACTCTGCCCCAGGAATAAGGGCTACAAGAGGAAGCAAGTTCCTAGCGGTGAAATGATGCAGTACTCATTCAATATCAAGGGCGATGATTTCGTCTTCGCTCAGAGCCACGATATCAACGCCAGCTACAAGGATCTTGGCGCTGTGTGCGATGCTGTAAGGTATCTCAAGGCCAGCTCTGCTCTTGCTGTGCTGGACAGGGTCATGTCAAAGCAGTCTGCGATAGCGTACAGGAGGCACAACAAGCGCATGGGATCCAGGCACGAGCTGGGCGGCTCCAAGGGCGCATACCCAGTGAAGGCCGCGTCGGAGCTCAGAAAGACCCTAGTCAATGCCATCGCAAATGCTGGCAACGCAGGAAGGTCAGGCGCAGATCTTGTGATTGTAGGGGCATCTGCCAACAAGACCCGCATAGAGCGCAGATATCCCTCAAAAGGCAGCCTGACATGGGGCAGGGGCATGTACGGCATGTCTGCGATGAACCACAGCGACATAGAGTACGCCAAGATAGAGATAGTGCTAGCTGACGAGTTCTCCGAGAACCTTACACACAACATGAAATACTTCATAAGGAAGAGAAACAGGCAGGGCGCCCAGCAAAAGGGCAAGGCCGCACCTAAGAAGGCTTCAGCTGCAAAGAAGCAGGAGCCTATGCCCTCAAAGGCCGCAAAGCCAGAGGAGCCCCGGCCCGTAGTTATATCCCAGAAGGCATGATCAGCATGGTAATAGAGAGAAAATTCATAGACGATCTGACTATAAAGCACAACATCTCCAAGTTCCTGGAGAAGAGGCTGTCCAGGGCAGGGTTCTCAAGAGTAGACATACAAAAGACCCCAATGATCACAAGGATAACTGTCTTCGTGACGAATCCCGGCAAGGTCATAGGCAGGGGTGGAGAGACGATAGACGCTCTTACCGAGAACATGAAGAAGCGCTTCAACATAGACAATCCGCAGATCAGCGTATCGGAGGTAAGAAACGAGAAGCTTGAGCCAAGGCTGGTAGCAAGGTACCTGGCAAACTCCCTTGAGAGGGGAGTGAATGCCAGGAGGCTCCTTCACTCAACCATAAGGGAGATAATGGACAACGGAGCCATGGGCGCAGAGATAATAGCTACTGGCAAGCTTGCCGCCAAGGGCGCAAAGGCCAAGCAGATCAAGATAAGGCTCGGCTATCTTCCCAAGGCTGGACATGTCACAAGCCTTATAGACGAGGCCAAGGTGGCCTCGTACCCCAAGTATGGCGCCATAGGTATCAAGGTGAGGATCGTGCAGCCAGGCACAAAGTTCCCTTCAAGGAACATAACCAAGATAGAGCTGCCAAAGAGCATAGCCGCTGCGCAGATACGCGCTCCAAGGCCGCAGTAGACGGGAACCGAACCCACCAGAAAGCCATTTATATATCAAGCGATAAAAGAGGTATGATTATGAAGATAAAAGAGCTCAGGACACTATCTGCCGACGCATTGAAGTCGAAACTCAGCGAGCTCAGGCTCGAGCTTGCCATAGAGAAGAGGAACATAGCCCAGACAGGCGTTGCTAGCAAGAAGACGAAGTCACGGGAGATGAGGCGTACTGTAGCTCAGATACTTACACTGCTTAATGAGAGGGGTGCAGCGGTCTAATGCCTGAGATATGCCCAAAGTGCGGGCTTCCTAAGGAGATCTGCGTATGCGATCTGCTTGACAGGGAGACAAACAGGAAGATCAGGGTCTATCTTGAGAAGAAGAAGTTCCGAAAGTTCATGACCGTAGTCACCGGTCTTTCCGGAGAGGAGCTTGAGAAGACCGCAAAGGAGCTCAAGAGGCAGCTTGCATGCGGAGGCACTTACAAGAACGGCATAATAGAGCTGCAGGGGGAGCACAAGGACTCGGTTAAGAAGGCGCTGCTTGGCCTCGGATATCCTGAGGAGAGCATAGACGTCGCCTGAGCGCACTATTGCTCCAAGGTTAATTAATCTTATCATACCAATAAGCACTACTGGTAGCATGAATTCCAAGGCGCTGTGCTTTATTGTGGTGATGGTATCGGCAATGGCACTGTCAAATGCCACTTATCTTGGCATAATAGGCCCATCATCTGCGACGCTTGCAAACGGACAGAGCATACACCTTGGCAAGGTGGCTCCTGGGGAGAGTTTCTACATACTCGCCTCTGCAACTACCACAAACGCGTCAGGCTTCACTGTGAACATAGGCTGGGACCAGCTCACGGCTCCAGTGCTTCAGTCTGGATGGTCATCGCAGCCATCTCCACTGTACGCAAATCCAATGAAGCTCAAGGTCACCGTCCCATCCAATGCTGCTTACGGCACATACAATATGACGATAAGGGCGGTGAACCTCTATCACAACACAGAGAACTACTCGCTGGGCAACCTAACTGTAACGGCATACGTCAATGTAAGTCCTGACGTATACAACATAACAGTGAGTCCGACAATGATAAACTCTGGTATAGGGCAGCCCACCAACATATACATAAATGTGAACAACACCGGAATATCCGACGATCCGTTCAAGATCAATGCATACGGGCTGCCTGCATGGAACCTAAGCGACCAGGTAGTGGTGCTGCACGGCCATAGGAGCACCTACATCTATCCGGTGTATGTTAACGAGCCTGGCACATACAACTTCAACATAGACGTAAACTCAACTACGAGCCCTTCAGTGAGCACCTCAGTTCCGGTAACCATCGTGGCGCAGGCCAGCCTGCTCAACGACTACAGCGCGGTGGGCCAGGGAGTTATACTCTCACCGGTCATACTTGAGCCGTCGTACGAATTAATGCTATTCCTGTCATACGTATACAAACAACTAATCCACTAAAGGTCGGTAACACGAAAAGCAAGCAGAAGAAGAGAGGCGTAATCCCAGTCAAGCTCAGGTCACTTGAGGCACTGTGCAGGCTGGCGTGCAACTTCGATTATACCAACTCCAGCATAATCTCAATAGAGTCGGGGAAGCTGCGCCGCGTGTTCGTGATAGGGCCAGGCATAGCAGACACGCCGATAATCTACTACATAGAAATCCCTGCAAAGGAGAGCGGGATAAGCTACACGTATCCCACATCAGTCGGACAGCAGGAGAACGCCCACTTCACAACACTGGCAGAACATGACCAGGGGCATTACATGAACATAATCTCCATAGAAGAGCATACCTTCACCCAGGCAACTGGAGTGCCAAAGAAGGGGATCGAGCTGGTAAGGCTCAGCTCCGCTGCGGACCTGGTACTCGCGGCAATAAAGAAGTCTACGCAGACCGAGTCGCTGTGCAGTCTCTATACCTTCAGCGATGGCGGCAAAACCTTCATCTCAGGATTCGACCTGATAGAGGAGCTGAGCGACGACACGCGCATACTCTACTACGCAGAGGCGAAGGGGCTGGGGGATGCCAAATTCGCAAGGTATAAATACAGCGAGAACAAAGTTGATTTCACTGACTTCGTGGGGGAGCATTCATATATGTACGCCAAGATAATACCTCTCGCTGAACCTTTTTCATTCTTCAAAATGCCCGATTAGCTCAGTGGTAGAGCGCCTGGCTGTTAACCAGGAAGTCGCAGGTTCAATCCCTGCATCGGGCGAATGCCTTCAGGTCATGTTCGTGTTTCCATGAGCTACTTGGCCTGCCTATGTGCACTCGAAGCCTCCAAAATTGCACGAAGTCGATGCCGGGCAGCTTGAAGGGCACGAAAAACCGGCAATTACAACTTTGTAGCATAAATTGCACGAGTAATAGCCTGGTTGCACGGTAGTGGTCAAAGATGATGCCGTGCTGGTGCTCGAGGCAGTGGAGGTGCTGGTGGAAGAAGTAGATGGCATAGACGTCGTGGCTGTTGTAGTTGACGAGGACGTAGTAGTCATGTTTGCAGTTCCATATATGTGTATATCAACATATGTCACTTTCCCAGCGCTGACGTTAAGATAGTTGGTGCTGTTGGTTATGTTGTCATAGGTGCCGTCGACCTCGTAGCTGCCGGGCGTTATTACGTATCCCGTGTTGTATTCGCCGTTCGAGCCAGTATACCATCCACTATAAGTCTGCACGCCCGGCGCTAATGCCCTTACCTTGGCTGCAGCTTCAGGCGTACCGTTGAAAAACACTGTTACGTTGAGAGCCCCGTATCCCAAGCCACTGGGCACAGTCGTGGTGGACGCATTCGTTGGCGGCACTGTCGTTGTGGTAGTGCGGTTATTCGTAGACACGTATATCAGCAATGGCACGGTTGCGTTATACGTCGCGTTTGGCGTCGCCATTACTGCCTCTATATGGGCTACGTACAGGCTTCCTATCACGTTCCTATCAATATACATATGCAACGATGTTAGGTCGTACAGAGCGTTTGCACCTGCTGGCGCGGGGTTTGGCACGAAGCTAACTGTCGTGTTCGCCGGCCTGTCATCCATATATGTAAGGGAAATATTCGCGGCATGGGGGGTCACAGGGCTGCATGGCAGGGTCCTGTTAACGCCTACTCCGAAGGTGTGACACAGTCTTACAGTAATATTGTCTGCGAAAGACATTCCTGGAAATGCATGTATTGTGCCATTAGAAAGGCTGATGTTAAGCGCGGTCTGTGGGTAGTGCCCGATGAACAGCTCTATAGGCATGCTGTACGTATAATTGGATACGAAAAGCCCTCTAGTGCCGTTCACGGCGAAGCTGATGTTTGCTGGACCGCTGTTGTGGCCTGAGTACCACAAGAAATGCACAGTACCATTCCCGCTGCTGGTTGGCGGTGGCGTTATTATGCCATTTACAACTGAGCTAATCAGTAATCCGGCCGAAGGGCTGATCCTAAGCGGCACGGCGCCAGCACAGCATTGTCCATCGTAGAAGCCAAGAGACATTGCTATTGGTATAGTCTTGTTGACAGGGGCCGTCCCGAAGGGATAGTTGCCGGGCCAGCTTACGTTGAATACGTATAGGTATTTATCCAGCGCCTCGACCAGCTCTCCGTTGCCGTCCACGCATACTGGGTTCGGAGTGACATAGAATATATAGCCTGCCTCGTATGCACTCACGTTATAGCATCCTGGGGCAAGCTGCGGTGTGGCGTAAAACTGCGTCGAACTGCCGGTTATGTTCGAATACGCTATGCGCCTGGAGCTCAGGCTCATGAATGTTATGTTGACACCGCTTATCGGGCATATGCCATGCAAGCAGACATTTACTGCCGTAGCAGCTGTGAAATCTACGCTGCCAGGAAGGCTTGGCCCGGCCGTTGTATATATTGCCTGCGCCTGGGTGGGCCCAATGAGCTGGAACATCGCGTTTGACGTGTTGTATCGTTTATAGTACTGCTTCCCTGCCAACTCCGAATACACGCTCCAGTAGCTGAAATAGTAGGTCTTGGCATAAGTTCTAACGATCTTCGGCGCGCTGAGCGATAGAGGTTCAAGTACTGGGGAATAATTGAGCTGTGGTCCAGGAGAGTATCCGTGTGGGGACTCAACAGGCACGCCGCTAGGTATAGTGGATGATACATTCAGCAGTGCATATATTGTGTAGTTGAATTTCATTCCACATATCTCGTTGCCGCATGAGTATGTGTATGATGAATTTGTCGAGGTGTATACTGTGAAATTGCCAACAGGCGTTTCGCCTACTGGAGCGGAAAACATCTGGACACCCGCATCAATGAGAAGCGCCGTCTCGGTCTCATTCATCACTCCTGAGAAGCTTGATTGGAATCCGCCTGTAGACTCACCATACGAACCGGGTCCATAGACCCACCATGTGATCGGCAGGCTGCTTGATACCGGGCCAAAGGTGCCGTCCATGGATGGGGGGATAGGGCTTCCAGTAGAGGTGATTCCGAAGTAGACACTAGGTATTTCACTGTAGGGTAGTTGTGGGTTCAGCCCTGAAGCAGCCCAGCCCTCGGCATCTATGCAATCGTCTATGCCAAAGAAGTTGCAGTCTCCTGTATCATAGTTCCACTGCGGGTGTAAAGGGGGCGCACTGCCTATCTGCAGCATGGGCATTGCAGCATAATCGCCTACGCAAATCGATGAACCGCCTTCAGGGGGAGGGGGAGGCGGCACGCATACCGGAGCAAACATCGGCAATCCTGCACCTGAGCTGTTGCCTTCAAATCCAGGAACTGCAGAGGTTACTACAGGAGCATAATATACTAGATACGCAAAGTTCTCGTAATAGCTATACGGATACGGAAGGGCGCTGTCGTGTGGACTAAGCTCATAAGTGCCGTCAAGAACTGCATCCATTACGGGATCACCTGGCGCCTTGCCGCTTTCATTCACGAATCTGGCGCTAAACTGCCTTGGGGCGTAGACAGGGCTTTTAACGAAAAAACTCAGCAGGGCCGAAGAAAGCGAACTTGCATTGTACCCTATTAACAGAAACACAGTCTGACCTGGCATCCATACATTATCCTTGCTTATTATTGCGCCTTTTGTGTAGTTGAAGGTGTTGGTAAGCTCCGTGACATTGATTGCTTGAAGCGCAAGTTGCGCGTATGCACCGCTACTGCTATTTACCACGATTACTACGAATGTAGAATTCTCGACGCTTGTGAAGTTAGCTGCGTCTGCATACCTGAAGTCATATCTTTCCCCTGCCAGTGAAGCGAACTGGCCGTTAGCTGATATAATATCGGGTGGCGCGACAAACGCGAAAGAGGCATTACTTAGATGGGCGTAAGGGTCCAACGCGCTAAGATTCTCAGCCTGTCTGCCAGGCAACTTCACGGTTAGAATGAGTACGGCAATTGTGGCTACCACTACTGCAACAATTAGAATAATAGCATAGTTTGGGCTCTTCCTGGCTATAGGCACACCCTACTCCAGCACTATAACACAGCTAAATTATTAATACCTAGAGAATTCCCCCAACTTCGTTGGGGGTTGAAGTTGATTCTACAGTAAATATACGCTTTGAGAAGGAGAAATACTTGACGCGACGTGATGTTCGCCGCGCCGAAGTTATTGTATGAATAGTGTAAGCCAGGAAATAATAAGAATGTATCGGACTTCCAGTGCAACTTTGCACACCTTGTGCGTGTATCAAAGTACCTATTCAGGGCCTTCAAGAATCCGAAGACACAGAAGGCTGTTGCAGGTGCATTTCGAGAAATTTAAATGAAGTACAGAATAAGTATAAAGAAATTCTCCTTCGGTGATGACTATGCACACGTGCGCATGGAAGTGAATATCTCAGACACTCTTTCAGTAGTGCAAGTCATACATATTCTG
>DAHVAU010000030.1 GCA_027314465.1 Microcaldota archaeon | reverse complement strand
ATGATGATAGGAATAGCGGTGCACAACTCCGAAGGAGCCTCAGCTGCGATATTCCAGATATTCTCCCACCTGTTCCTGTTCATAGGCATAATGGCTGTAATCGCAGTGCTGGAGAGCAGGGACAGGGCTACGATAGACGATCTCATAGGCCTTAACGGCGAGAACAGGCTCATGGCCTTTGCGCTTGCAGTGTTCATGCTCTCCCTGGTGGGCATGCCGTTCACCAGCGGCTTTGTAGGAAAATTCTTGATCTTCATCAGCGCCGTGAATTCTGGCATGGGATGGCTAGCCATCATAGGCATAGCAAACAGCGTGATATCCATCTTCTACTACTCAAGGGCGATAATGGCAATTTACACAGAGCGTGCAGGCGGCAGGCCGGTTATGATAGGCAGCACGGTCACTGCAGTGATAATGGTATGCCTTGCTGCTACTGTGCTTCTGGGGGTATATCCAGCGCCTCTGATTAGCCTGTCAAACGCTGCTGCTGCGTTCCTCTACCACTGACATCTACTCGAACAGCGCATCGAGCGGCACGCTCTTCGGGCTGCCTCCGAAGGTCCTGGTGTCTATGTAGAATATGGACTTGGGGGTTATGCACATGAATACTCCTCCATACTCCTTTACGAAGTGGCCCTCAGATCTTATATGCACGTACTCCTGGCCAGGGGACATTCTCTTTGCCCTGGTCCTGTATACCCTCTCGATATCCTTGTCAGGCACCTCGCTTGCAGCACCCTCGATCTGCACTCCTACCTGGTGGATGCCGGAGAGGCTCTGCGGAGTAACAACTGCTATGGCCACTGACGGGTGTGATTTTATGTTCCTCATATGCCTGGTATCCCTTGGGGATATGAAGTACAGGTTGAACTTCTCGTCATAAGAGAAGTAAACTGGCGTAGCCCACGCATCAGATCCATCTCTTGTTGCCAGTACGCCTACCAGCGTGGAGTCAAGGCAACTTTTTATCAGCTCCTTCCATTCAATCCTTTCCTTGCTAGCTGGCATTCTATCACTTATTCTTCTGATTATGATTATTATTATCCTTTTCCTTCCTGCCTGCGACTATTGCTCCGGAAAGGCCTCCCTTAAGCACCATCGTCTTGACATCGTACTCGTTCCTGAGCATGTACGACATCTCTGTAGACAAGTCTCCAGAATAGCATACGAATACGCATCCCTCGAATGCCTTGAGTCCCTCCACGCTCATTGATGCGATGTCTATGGGGCTAACGCGCTGCACGTACTGCGGATCCACGTTAAGCAGATATCCTACGTAGTCTGGGGTCTCGGCTCCAAGCCATATGAGCCTGGTCTTCGCGCCCTCGAGCAGCGTCGCCACAGTATCCTGCCCTATCTCCATAACCTCTGTGGACTTGCTGCTTATCAGGTCGTCGAGCATGGAGGTAAGCCTCTTCGCCCCGGTTATCCTGAGCCCATCTATGTAGAATCCAGTCCTTGGCGTGGAATCTTCAGCAGAACCCCTTATCCTTACGTGCACCGAGGCAAGTATCTTGCCATCTGCAGAGGTACTGCCTGCCACGCTGCTCAGGTTTGCGCTTATGATCCTTGTGGGCTGTATGAGGTTCAGGCCCGCATACAGGCCCCAGAACGAGTTGTGCACTATTATTATGCGCTTGTTGGTCAGCACTATGGTGTCTGGAGATATCGAGGAGAGATAGCTCTGCCTAAGCTGCATGAGCACCCACTCATTATGGTGCAGTGTTACAACCCTAGTTATATCCTGCATTTACCCACTGATATTACATCTCATCAAGTCTTTATAATCAGTACATCGGGGGACGTCTTCTGGCTTAATATTAAAAAGCACCGAGGCGAAAGTATATACATGGGAACGGATCACGGCATATCGAGGTATCTTGCAACTGATTCCGATATCAGGCTGGCATCACACAGCCGCGCAGACGATTCAGATAAGTACGGCCACGGCACTGTGGTCATAGTGGGCGGCAGCTCACAGTACTACGGGGCGCCTGTGCTTGCGACCAATGCGGCCATGCAGAGCATAGCGGCTCTTAGAGTGGGCGTTGGATACGTCAGGTCCTATGTTCCCGGAGCAATACTGGCACAAGCTAGATCTTTCTCGCCAAATACCATAGTCGAGCCGCTGGGCAGGGACTGCATAGCATTCAGCGGAGAGATAAGAAAGCAGATAGGTATGTCTGATGCACTGCTGATCGGCATGGGGGTGGGCCGCAGCCCGCAGGAGAGGCGCGCAGGGACTGCGATGATCAGACATGCCCTGAAGCACGGTACGAGAGTTGTTGCAGATGCTGCAGCAATAGAGGCTCTGGGCGCAGCAGACAGGAACGCCGGGTTCAATGTTATAATTACACCGCACAGAGGGGAGCTGTCAAGGCTCATAGGCAGGGAGATTCCACAAGCCGACCTGCGTGCACACATACGGATCGCCAAGGCCGTCGCAATGCAGTACGGTGTGGTCGTTGTACTAAAAGGCCACAATACCATAATAACGGACGGCAGCAGGCTCAAGATAAACTCTGCAAAGACCGCTGCGCTCTCGACCATGGGCACAGGGGATGTGCTATCTGGCATCGCAGTTGCATATGCGGCCAGCTGCGGGGACATGTTCACTGCTGCAACGGCAGCCGTGCGGCTCCACTCTAAGATAGGCGACTATCTTCATGAGATCAAGGGTGACCATGCCATAGCCACCGATGTCATCGACGCCATACCTGCAGTGGCGAAGAGGTTCGACAGTTAGCCTGGTAACCGATAAAGTTATAAGTCTGGAAAAGGATGTTGTATTATGTTAGAAGGTTTGTATCGCACCTATGGCGAGATGGCAAGGCACATAATCGACCAGTCCAGGTACATGGTCATAGCCACTTCGGACAAGCACGCCAGGCCATGGGCTGCTCCTGTATTCTTTGCATACGACGACAAATTCAACCTGTACTTCATATCTGCGGTGGATTCAAAGCACGCGGAGAACATAAGCAGGAATCCTTACGTTGCAGTGTCTATATTCGACTCTACGCAGCCCATAGGCATGTCTGACGGAGTGCAGATCGAGGGAAGGACGTCTGTAGTGGAAAGATCAAAGCTCAAGGCCGTCATAGACATATACTGTAGCAGGCTGTTCAACAGCGCAAATGTTTCTGATTCGAGCAGGTACAACGAATCCGAGTACAGCGGCGCGTCTGAGTTCAGGTTCTTCAAGATAGAGGTTACGCAGGCATACGTCACTGGGGTTGACAGGAGGGTAAAGGTGGAGCTCGTCCCAGAAGAGTCGGGTTGAACCAGGCTCGCGCTTGGGTGGAACCAAACTACCTAATTAGTGCAGACTGCCTCTGCTGCATTGCAGCTGGGCCATGCAGTGCTTATACTCTCCTTCCCCTTCTTCCGCCTGGTCTTTTTGTAGTGTCGGTAGGCATTGGGGTTACGTCCTCTATGCTGCCTATCTTTATTCCGCTCCTTGCCAGCGCCCTGACAACTGCCTGCGCTCCAGGGCCAGGTATCTTCGATCCGTGCCCTCCTGGCGCGCGTATCTTT
>DAHVAU010000027.1 GCA_027314465.1 Microcaldota archaeon | reverse complement strand
CTGCCATGGTCACAGAACCCTCGTCAAGCGGGAACGTGGACATGGCAACAGGATTCCCGCTCAGGCCGCGTTTCAATTCGCAGAGAATGGCTGCTGCTGCGGCCAAGCTGAGGTTCGAGGGAGAGCCTGAGATAGAGCAGGATCTGAAGGACGGGAAGATAACGCTCAATGACGCAGCGGACATATAGGTCCGGAGCATAAGAAAGAGGGCTGAGCTGAGCAAGCTCATGCTCAGAGGCGCAAAGTACGGCATGGTGTTCGTATGCTTCACTGAGATAGACCGCATGCAGCACTACTCGCTGAGCCTCCACAACTGGCAGGACTACGTCGGCCCGCTCTACGCCGAAATATCCCGATTCATAGAGTGGATAGTCGGAAACGACCCTGGCGCATCAGTAATGATAGTGTCTGATCACGGCGCGCAGCCGATACGAAAGAAGCTGCTTCTAAACAGCTGGCTTATAGGAAAGGGCTATGCAAAGCTGGGCGGCGGCTCCAATGCTGGGGGCTCTTTCATAGAGGTGACTACCAGCACGGCCGCACAGCCGGATTCGGAAGGCCTTAAAGACGATAAGTACCGCGAGCAGCTGCAGCTCTCGTCCAGGCAGCCAGCGACGCGCTTCATATGCGCAAGCGTTGTTGAGAACGATGCAGACTTCGTTAACAAGCGCTCGTTCGACATGAAGCTCACCAAGGCCTTTGCATCACTATCCAATAACCCTGTGAGCAGCATATGGGCCAACGACTCGCGCTTCGACAGGCCGTCCATATCCTCGAAGTCCAAGGCGGCCATGCTCAAGAGGCTGGGCAGCGATCTGCTCTGCATAACGCATGAAGGCGAGAAGGTGATAGCCAATGTGCATAGAGCCAGCGCGTACTACAAGGGCACCAAGCTGTTCATAGAGCCCGATCTTATAGTGGAGGCAAGCCCTGGCTACACCATAGACGTGTTCAACCATGCACAGGATGTTGTGGACGAACCAGAGCCCTCAAGGCGCGGTGACCACACACGCTATGGGGTATTCGGGCTCTATCCATCTGACAAGAAGGCGCACGGAACCATGAGCGTGCTTGATATACGCCGGCGCATACTTGAAGCCTACGGGATTTTCGGCAATGACCAAGATATTTAACTTATGACGATGATAGATAGGTGGATTGCATGAAAGTAATGATACTAGGCGCTGATGGATACCTCGGATGGCCGCTTGCGCTGCGGCTGATGGCAAAAGGGCACGATGTAATAGGAGTTGACAATTTCGCCACAAGAAAGTCGGTGGAGGAGGTGGGTTCTGATTCGGCAATCCCGATCCTTGGCATGCCGGACAGGGTGAGGGCTGCGAAGGACATACACGGATACAAGATGAAATTCCACGAGGGCGACATAACCAAGTACGAGTTCCTGCACAAGGTGATAAAGGAGGAGAGACCTGATACTGTAGTGCACTTCGCCGAGCAGCGCTCAGCCCCGTACTCGATGATCAACGCCAAGCATGCCTCGTACACAATGTCAAACAACATAATAGGAACAATAAACCTGGTATATGCGATAATGGAGCTCGACCCTAAGATCCACGTAGTGAAGATGGCGACCATGGGCGAGTACGGCACCCC
Organism: Microcaldota archaeon; assembly: GCA_027314465.1. Classification (GTDB taxonomy): domain Archaea; phylum Micrarchaeota; class Micrarchaeia; order Micrarchaeales; family CABMGC01; genus JAJZNA01. The sequence continues at coordinate 15,245 of DAHVAU010000027.1, read as the reverse complement.
GAATTTCGACATACCCGAATCAGCGTTCGTAGACGCCGACATAAACGGTAAGACGGACAGGATCACGACTCCAAAGTTCGGCGGATCATGGTACCACTGGACGAAGGTCCATGACACAAACAACCTTCTCTTTGCCAACAAGGTCTGGAAGATAACTACAACAAACATATTCCAGGGGCCTGTCTACGGCACCAGGACAAAGGAGATAACAGATGAGAAGCTTCACAGCCGATTCGACTTCGATGAGGTCTGGGGCACAGTGGTAAACAGGTTCTGCGCAGAGGCTGTGCTGGGAATACCTCTTACTGCTTACGGTGCAGGCGGGCAGATACGCGGCTATCTCTCTCTTGAGGACAGCATGGAAGCCCTTAATCTGCTGATCGAGAACCCTGCGCAAAGGGGCGAGCACCGTACAGCCAACCAGTTCGTCGAGCTTCTGAGCATAAATGATATCGCCGACATAGTAAAGAAGGCCGCCAAGAAGCAGGGCATAGACATAGAGGTGCAGCACCTCGACAATCCCAGGGTGGAGGCCGACAGGCACTACTACAACCCCAAGATAAAGGTACTGCCTGACCTTGGCTTCAAGCCCAAGCTCAAGATGGCCGACCTAGCTCCTCAGCTGATAAAGGATCTCATTCCTTACAGGCAGAGGATAGAGAGGTTCAGGGACAGGATAATGCCGCATACACAGTGGAGGCGCGTTGAGAACGCGAGATAGGCATCGTGCATCTGCGCTACAGCTTCTCGTATGAGTATCCAAGGGCCTTGTAGTAGCTCTCAGTATCCCCTACATTGAGCCAGCGCTCCTTCTCAAGCAGTATGCCGTAGACCCTGCCTCCCTTTCGTATGATGGCCTCTATTCCTGATGTGAGCTCAAGCTCCCCTGCGGGCTTGGACTCCCTGAGCGCCTCGAATATTCTGTGCGAGAACACATACACTGCGGATAGCATCATGTCTGACTTGGGTGCCTTGGGCTTCTCCTCCGCGCCAGTGACCCTGAAGACCTTATGTCCCATGTAATCCGAATCAGGCTCGACCTGCGCTATGCCGTACCTCTTGGGGTTGTCCGTCCTCCTGAGCAGCAGCACTGCATCTGCGCCCCTCTCGCTGAACAGGCTTGCGGCCTCAACGTATCCCCCTGTGAGCACCCCGTCGTCAGCATGCACGAACACTGGCGCCCTGGACGCGAAGTCCTCGCCTCGCAGCACTGCATCGCCGAATCCCTTCGGCTCGTTCTGGAACACGAACGTGACTCCCCGATCGAACATATAGTCCATTAGCAGCGATTTATGCCTGCCAACTACAAAGCAGTACTTCTTGACTCCTGCAATCTCCAGCGACTCCATTATGAAGTCAACCACAGGCACCATTATGCGCGAATCCCCCTCCTTCTTGAACAGAGGCAGGAGCGCCTTTGGGAGCACAGTTGTGACCCTCTTCATCCTGCTTCCCTGCCCTGCGGATGTGATTATAGCCTTAGCTATGCCCTCAGCCATGAGACCATCGCTAATTAGTTAGTTAAATAAGCTTTTAATATGCTATATTCCTCGGTTTGATGAAGCGTATCCTGCTCTTGGAGACGGGCTCGTTTAAGGTGATAGGCGGCGCAGCGAAGGATACCTGCAGGCTCGGGCAGCGCCTTGCCAGGGACGGCTACAGAGTGGACATGATAGGCAACTTCTCTAGCATAGACGCCAAGGCAAGGACCATAGACGCAGCCGCTGCGCTGGGCAGGGAGTACGACATAGTGTGGATGAACTCCATACGCGATGTGCCTCTTGCAGAGGCATACAGGAAGGCGCACCCCTCAGTAAGGTCCATATTCGTCGACAGGGGAAATATTGTCCAGAACCTAGGGCGCGAAGGCCTAAGCGCCCTGCATCCGAAGTCCATGGCACGCAGGCTGCTTGCCAGGAGCCTGAGGACATGGCTTGACGTCTATGTCGCAATATCCCCAGAGCAGCTGCCGGCCGCGCGCGAGTTCTTCCGCGGCAGGGTGCGCACAGAGTGCATAACTATAGCTGCGCATGAAGAGTACAGGCCAATGCGCATAAAAAAGGGCTTTGGCGGTGGCATAGCTGTATCAAGGCTTGATGAGCGCCAGAAGAGGGTGAGCCTCATGATAAGGGGCGTGGCAAGGATGAAGGCAATGCATCCTAGCATAGGCGGCGCCACGCTGCTTAGGATAGTCGGAACCGGGATAGACGAGCAGCGCTATAAGGCCATGGCAAAGGCCCTGGGGGTGTATGAGAACATATCCTTCAGGGGATTCAAGTCGGACCGCGCGCTCATAAGGGAGTACAGCGGCGCAGGATTCTTCGTCTCCACATCGGCATGGGAGAGCTTCGGAAGGTCCCTTCTAGAGGCGATGGCGTGCGGGCTGCCTGCACTGATACATGAAGGCATAAACACTCTGGTATCAGAGAACCCGCCGCGCTATCTTGTGCGCGACGGGTACAACGGTATAATATATGATTATGGAAACGTGGATGATTTCGCCGAGAAGTTCTATCGGCTGTGCACTGAAAGGGCGCAGAGAAAGAGGATGTCCGCAGGTGCGCTTGCCTCCTCAAGGCTGTTTAGCTTCGATAAGGTAGTAGGCAGCTACGAGGAGCTTATAGGGTCGATGTAGGTGCGCAGAGCAGCTGGCAGCAGCTACGTAGCCACTGTGCTCGCAAGGCTTGGGCGCAGGTATGGTAGCAATCCGCACACAAAGCTTATTCATAGCAGCATCACTGATCTATTCGTTGCAGTGCTGCTCTCTCCCCAGTGCAATGACAACCAGGTAAACAAGGTCACCGCGCGCCTGTTTCGCAGGTTCAGGGCCTTTGGCGACTACGCGAGTGCGGATATTAACGAGCTTACAGGGTATCTAAGCGCCCTGAACTATTACAAGACGAAGGCAAAGAACCTCAAGCGCGCCGCAGAGATGATAGAAAGCAGGTTCCAGGGCAGGGTCCCAAGGACCATAAAGGAGCTCATGGAGATTCCCGGGGTGGGGAGGAAGGTGGCGAACGTGATACTCAACGAGGGATACGGTATAGACGAGGGAATAGCGGTGGACACGCACTGCGCCAGAGTAGCCGTCAGGCTCGGCCTGTCCAGGCATAGCGCAAAGCCTGAGAAGATAGAGCAGGACCTTCTAAGAAAGGTGCCGCATGATCAGTGGGGAAGTACATCGAACCTATTCATAGAGCTGGGCAGGGATGTCTGCAAGGCAAGAAACAGGGAGTGCGAAAGGTGCGTGCTTAGCGATATCTGTCCAGGCAGTCTCGTAAAGAGCCGCGCCGCGGATGCTACCTCCTAAGCACCCTGAACAGGTCGCTCACGCAGTCGGTTGACTCCAGCGGGTGCTCTATGGTCCTTGGGCTTTTTGTATCTCTCACATAGTTTCTGACCAGGGCGTCGGAATTCGCCGGGACTACAGTCCAGCCTCCACGCGCATCAATCAGCCTGAATGCAGGTATGTCGTTGCTCCCGTCTCCAATATACACCGATTCAGGGCCCTTGTATCCCAGCACGTTGAGTATGCGCTCGACTGCCTTGGCCTTGTTCTCTCCGGCATGCACTATGTCTACAAGCTTGTCTGTGTGGGTAGTTGCGATCCTTGTACGCACCTCTCTGGGCAGCGACATCACAAATCCATCAAATCCGCTTACGAACTCGTCAGTCCCGGTGCCTTCAGGCTTCTCGTAAGTGACCATCGTGGTCTTCTCGTGCTTCTCGTATCCGGGGAAAGTTGCAGACAAGAAACGCTCTGCCAGAGGGACCACAGTGTTCTGTATCAGATCTATCCTCTCGCGCTCAACCATCACAGTAGTTCCGCTCTCACGCCTGCCCTGCGGGACGTACATCACACCTCCATTCTCAGCGAACAGCACAGCATTGACGTCGTCTGCGAATCCCTGCAGCCTTGAGAGCCTGCCCCCGCTTACTATAACGAACTCTACTCTGTCCCTGCTCCTTATAATGTCTGCAAGATCCCTCACTTTAGGGTCAGTCTGGTATGGCACTCCATATGGCGCTATGCATCCATCGAAGTCCGAGCTAAGCAGCCTAGTGCGCCCTCTAAGCACATCCGCAACTGTCAGATCGTGCTTCTTGATAGTGTTCCTAGTTGGCATAAACAGCACCAATAATGTAATCGGATCTGGTATTAAAGCATTATCTCTGCGCCATAAGGCGCACTGGCAGGCAGGCGCGCTTAGCGCAATGCCTCCTTGAGCATCTCAAGTATCTGCATGCGCGACATTGTGACGTAGCACTTGCCGCCGTCCCCTTCGTCCAGCACGCGTATAGCGCTGAACGACTCCTTGCTTGTGACCAGGGGCCTTGCCAGCTCAGCGAATTCCTGCGCCCCCCTGGCCTCCATGACCCTCAGAGGCCTTGCGGGATCGCTGCCAGTGCGCAGCACAAGGAAGCTTTCCCAGCTCCTGTTCACAAGGCTCCTGTACATGCCATGGTATTGTGCATGGCCATATTAAAATCTTGTCTACGAAAAGCCGGGGTTACGGCAGGAAGTCCCTGTTCTTTACCTTGTCCCTTATGTAGTCGTCGACGAAGGTGAGCCTGGGGCCCTGCAGAGCGTCCTGCTCAAGCTTCTTCTTGCTCTTTATCATGCGCTCAAGCTCCGTGACCCACTCCTTGCTCCTCCTTATCCACTCGTAGTTGAGCATCTCCTGGGCCCTTTTTATGTCGACCTCGCTGGCGTTCATTGTGAGCTTGTTGAGGAACTCGTACTTGTCAAGATCCGACATGGTAACGCCTATGAACCTCGCCTCTGGGGTCGCCACATCGCCCCCTATGTATGCGAGGTTAATGCTGCCGGTCTTTATTGTCCAGTATATGTACCATCCCCATGCGTCAGAATCTGTGAACACATAGATCGGTATGCCCTGGTCAGCGAGCTTGCGTATGAGCCTACGTGTCCCCCTGGCCGCCTGCCCCTGAGGCGTTATAAGTATCGCGTTCTCCTTCTTCCAGAAGCCGTCCTCGTTGAGCCTCTGCCACAGAGCGTCCTTCTCTACAACTATTGCATACTTGGCCTTTATGTCCACGAATTTTATGTCGTTGTCAACGTCGCTTGGTATAGCCCATCCGCTCCTCCCCTGCCTGCTGCAGTCTATCTCCATGCGCTCATCCCCGAACTTGTCCAGCACCTTCATGTTGCCTGCCAGCACCCCTTTCCTGTTGGCGTTTAGGTTGAGGTTCTCCCTGGTGAGATCCAGCGCAACCTCGAGGTCCTCTATTAGGGGATTGGACTCGGACTGCTCGCTGAAGATGTTCTCGTCTATGTCCTCCCCAAGCGAGTACTTGAGCTGGTAGAAAAGCCCCCTTATAGTCGTGTGCAGATTCTCGCTGACGAACTTGTGGCACTTTGATGCTATTGCCACGGTCTGCATGAACCTCTTGGACTGGGCCACGTTGACAAAGTCCCTCTCCTCCTTTGACTTGCCCAGCCTCAGGTATCCTGCCTTGGCGTCGTACACCACGTTGGAGCGCTTCCTTGCGTAGGTCACGAACTTCGGGTTCCTGCCTGCGGCTATGTCTCCGACTATGGAGTTGCCAAGCTCTTCAAGCTTCTCTCTTGGTTTTTCCTCATTGTTTGCTGCCATGTCAATCATCCATGCTCGGCACTGCCAGGGGCGAGCGCTCCCTGGAGTCGCTTGTCATGTACTTCCTAAGGGTGCTTATCATGGCGTCCCTCCTGGGGCTCTTCTTGAGCACAGCGTTAAGAACATCTGCGATGTTCCTAACAGGTATCACCTTTATCCTGCTAAGCTCCTTCTTGTCTATGTATATGTCCTTGGAGTTGCTCTCAGGTATCACTACCTGCTTCATGTTCGCCTCTATGGCCGCCTTGATCTTGTTAGTTATGCCTCCTACTGGTAGCACGTCGCCTCTCACGTCAAGCGATCCTGTCATGGCAACTTCCTGGGCTACAGGTATGCCCTCGAGCGCCGATATGACTGCCACTGCAACAGATATGCTTGCGCTGTCCCCCTCCACTCCCTCGTATGTCTGCAGGAACTGAACGTGGACGTCGTAGTTGGCCATGTCCCTGCCCATGTGCCTCTTTATTATCGCGCTTATGTTCTTGACTGCTTCCTTTGCTATCATGCCGAGCTTTCCTGTAGGTATCAGCTTGCCCTCGGTCCTTGAGCTTGCGCGTGTGACCTCGGCGACTATCGGCAGCACTATGCCTGCCGAGAGGTAGCTGGAGCCAACTACCGCAAGACCGTTGACCCTGCCTATGGCAAAACCTGTCGTCTTGAATATCTTGTAATCCTTCCTGTACTCCAGTGACTGCTCTACGTACTGGGCCTCTATCGGAGACGAGAGCTTTAGGGCGGCCCTGACGTCATCAGCCGTGACCATGTCGTGGCGGTTGTCAACCGCAATGTCTCCCGAAGCCCTTACCACTCCTCCAAGCTCCCTGAGTATGAGCGTTATCCTGTTCTTCCTGCCGCTCCTTCTCCTCGCCTCCTCAAGCACCTGCTCGCACGCCTCAAAGCTGAAATGCGGTATCTTCCCGTCTTTCTTCACCTCCTGGGCTATGAACCTGTAGAGCTTCTCCCTGTTCTGGTCAGTGTCCGGCATGGACGATTCCATGTACACCTCGTAGCCGTATCCACGTATCCTGGACCTGAGCGCAGGGTGCATCTTCTGTATGTCCTGAAGGTTTCCCGCGGCAACTAGAAGGAAGTCGCACGGCACTGTCTCGGTCCTTACCATGGCCCCTGAGCTCATCTCGCTCTGTCCTGTTATCGAGTACTTCTTCTCCTGCATTGCGGTGAGCAGCTCCTGCTGCGATCTGGGTTCAAGATCCGCTATCTCGTCTATGAACAGCACGCCCTTGTTTGCCTTGTGTATGAGCCCGCTCTCAACCCTAAGGTGTGCCGGAGTACCCAGCCCGCCGCTCTGCAGCGGGTCGTGCTTCACATCCCCGAACAGGTGTCCTGCCCTGGCCCCGGTCCCGTCGTAGAACGGCGCATGGTTCATGCCGGTGTTGTCAACGATGAGTTTGGGTTCAGAGCTCTCGAACATGCCTGGCAGTATGCCTGCTTTCCTGAAGCTGCCCACGAACAGCGCAGCCGAGCTGAAGATCAGTATGCCCAGTATGAGCGCACCTATTAATATTATAGAATATCCACTGACAAGCCCAAGGAATACTACTCCAAGAAGCAGCACTACCACAAGCATGGTTATCATGGGTATTATACTGCTCCTGCTCCTTGGCCCGTCAAGCCTGCCGTGCATCCTCTCGCGCTGCACCAGCTGCCTTCCCTGTCCCTCGCCAAGGGGCTTTCCGTCCTCTGCCTTGAGATAGGTCTTGACTACCTTTATCAGGGGATGGTTCTCGTCGTTGCCGTTCTTGTACACCAATACGTCTTCCAGCTCTGCGATCGGGAGCAGCTCTGCTATTGCCTGGGCCAGCAGGGTCTTCCCTGTTCCCGGATCTCCTATAAGTAGTACATTCCTGTGCTGCTTTGCCGCCTTCTTTATTATGCCCACTGCCGTGTCCTGCCCGATCACCTGGTCAACTAGCTTCTCAGGGATCTTGAGGTCATCGGTGGTCTTGAATCGTTTCATAGTTACCAGATAAGATTACATTCTCAAACAGTCTTTAAATCTTTTACTTCTCGTTGAGCTTTTGCACCTCCATCCCCAAATGCAGGTATGGTCGCTAAAAATCAAGCGTTTAGAGGGTGGGGAAGGATGTATGGGATACTCTAAACGCCTGCTACGCTCTTAAGTATGAATCTTTATAAGGATTTCTCAGATACCAATATCCCACGCTATAAATCAGTGTATAAGCTTATTACCTTCCGTAAAGGCGCAAATAGTGGACTACCAGCATGCTCTGTATATAAATCCTTTACAGGATATTACTATTCATGGCCATCGACCAGCCTGCGCCCAGACGGCGCAACAGAGGGCTCCTCAGGGTTCTCTACGTCATAGTGGTAATTCTCTCAGTGGCGTATGTTGCACTTGCATACCTGAGGCTCAGTGTCGCCACGCCCCTTGAGAACGTGGCAGTTAGCTGCGTGTTCGGGATAGGCATAGTGGAGGTGATGGCCCGAATAGTCTACTACTACATGGCAAACAACGTACATACTGCAGAGGCAAAGACGCTCTATGACATGACCCGCATCTTCGGCTACGCCATACTTCTGCTTCTGGTGCTTGGCATAATATTCGGCTACCAGTACCTCAACAGCCTGCTGGTGAGCGCAGGGTTCCTGGGCATAGTGGTAGGCCTTGCAGCCCAGTCCACTATATCAAACTTCATAGCCGGAATCTACCTGCTGGCCAGCAAGGCCATAGAGCCCGGAGACAATGTGGTGCTGCACACATGGCAGTATACCCAGCAGCCTCAGACATACCCACACGACAAGTTCGTGCCAGGATTCTCTGGCAACATAGAGTCCATAGGCGTGCTCTACACCAAGATGGTAAACGAGGAGGGCGTGCCGGTGTATGTGCCAAACAACATAGTCGCCCAGGCCCTGGTGATAAACTACCGCAAGGTCAAGGAGCACATGTACAAGATCCAGTTCGACGTGGACATCTCAGTGTCGTACAAGGAGCTGGAGGCAATAGCCGAGCGCGTGATGAAGCGCAACAGGATAGAGTACTACACCATGAAGCTCGAGTACCTGCACCTCAACCTCTACGTGGTGACCATAAGGCTCAAGGCTGCCGAGTCCACCAAGGACATAAAGTCGCAGCTATTCAGTGAGATCATAACCGCGCTGCTGTACAAGAAGGCTCCCCTTCCATCAGCTAAGCCCTATGAGCGCAGTGCCAAGCGCAATCACTAGAACCCCAATCCATCTCATCGGCGATACTGTCTCCCCAAGCGCCAGCAGCGCCAGCACAGTAGTGAATATGTAGCTGAAGCCCACAAAGCCGTATGCCCAGCTCAGGTGGGAGCGTCCAAGTATATATAAGTACACGAGGGTGGCAACGCCGTACGCCGCCACTCCCAGCGCTACATGCAGCAGAAGCTGGTGGAGCCCTGCGGAGTCCACGCCCATCTTGAAGAGGAGCTGGCCTACGCTGCCAAGAAACGTGCTGCCCAGCAGCAGCAGCGCAAAAAATCTCCTGTTGTCAGCCGGTCTAGACATTCAGAGCCACCAGTGCTATGCCTATTATTATCAGCGCCACGCCGCCTATCCTAAGATAGCCTATCCTCTCATTCAGCTTGAAGTGCGATATCAGTATCACGAATATGAATGTGCTCGAGAACGCAGGGTAGACAAAGGACAGCTGCCCCGAACCAAGGGCCACAAGGTACACGCCAAGCCCAGCCATGTACGTCAGTGCGCCTGCCACAACAAGTCTGTTGCCTAGTAGCGACATCACTCCGCCAATACTGGCGCTGAATTTGGGCACCCCCTTCTTGAAAAGGTACTGCGCAAACGCAACTACCGCAGCGGCGAGAACGGTGAGCGCAACTACTTCCATGGTGCTTAGCATGCCAGGTTCTTCCAGCCAAAGTATATATTCTTTTCAACTTGGCGCGGGCCTTTGCGCGACGCAAGATGCGCCTGGCGGGCATACCTATTTAACTTTTTATATTTCTATTAGATTCCGGTTAGATGCCTGTAAATGCTGATGAGAAACAGCTAATCACGGTATCAATAGGCGTGGTGGCATTCAGCATAGCCGCGTTTGTCGTGCTCCTCTCCGGCATCAACCAGGTCGTCTTTTACGTCATAGCGGTTATAGCGCTGCTGCTAGGGTTCTACCTCTCATACAACCTGTCGAGGCAGGGCCGCGACGAGCAGCAGGAGCAGGCGCGAAGATCCAGGCGCGCCAGGAAGGCAAGGTAGGTAAACGATGAATAAGCTAATAGTTGCGGAGAAGCCTAGTGTGGCTCTTAGGGTGGCAATGGCGCTTGGCGAATCCAGCCCGCAGACGCAGAACATCAACGGCGTGCGCTACTTCGTCGTTACCCGCGCAGCAGACAAGATATTCGTTACTGCTGCTGCCGGCCATCTCTTCACCCTCACGCAGTCTGCAGGCAACAAGGTGCCGATCTTTGACATTGAGTGGGTGCCGTCATACAAGGTAAACAAGTCTGCGTACTTCACAAAGAAGTATCTCGATGCAATAGAGATGGTAGCAAGGCAGTGCGTGTACTTCATAAACGCCTGCGACTACGATCTCGAGGGCACTGTCATAGGCACCAACATAATCAAGTACGTCACAAACAAGAACGTAAACTCCGCCCTGGACAGCTCAAAGGTCAGGAGGATGCGTTTCTCCACCACAACCAATGCGGACCTGATAGAGTCGTACACCAACCTCAACGATTACGATGGACTGAACTTCGACGCGGGAGAGACACGCCACAGGCTGGACTGGATGTGGGGTATAAACATGTCAAGGGCGCTGATGCGCGCAATATCAACAAAGGGCGTGCGCAAGACAATGAGTATAGGCAGGGTGCAGGGCCCTACGCTGAACATACTTGCAAGGAGGGAGAACGAGATAAAGAGCTTCGTCTCAAGGCCGTACTGGAAGATAGTCGTAACAGCGCGCGCAGTGGAATTCGAGGCTGCCAAGGACAAGGAGATATTCGACAAGGCAGCGGCGGATTCGGCTCTTGCAAAGGCGCGCCAGTCAGATGTTAGCGTATCTCTTGTAGAGGCGCAGGAGCGCAGCATACGCCCGTTCCCTCCATTCGATCTGACATCACTGCAGATAGAGGCGAGCAGGGTATTTCACATAGATCCGTCCCGCACCCTTGCCATAGCGCAGTCGCTATACGAGAAATCCTACATATCCTATCCAAGGACGTCATCGCAAAAGCTCCCTGCGACGCTGGGCCTGCCAAGGATAATAACGGCGATGTCAAAGATAGCCGACTACACCCAGCCGGCATCAGAGCTCATAAAGGCATCGAGGCTGCGGCCCGCAGAGGGAATAAAGGATGACGAGGCCCATCCCGCAATCTACCCGACAGGCGAGCCGCCAAGGGCCATGTCAGAGGAGGAGAAGCGCATATACGACATGATAGCAAGGAGGTTTCTGTCATGCTTTGCAGAGTATGCCAGGGCAGAGAGCAGGAAGATAGCCCTGGACGTATCCGGCACCGAGTACAGGGCGTCGGGGGAGAAGGTGACGTTCAGGGGCTGGCTAGACTACTATAAGTATTATTCACCCAAGCAGGCCGAGCTGCCGCAGTTCAGCAGGGGCGAGAGCATAAAGCCTGAGAAGGTGGACATGAAGAGCCTTAAGACGCTTCCTCCAAAGAGGTACTCGAAGGCAAGCCTCATATCGCTGCTGGAGAGCAAGGACCTTGGCACAAAGGCCACCAGGGCCGAGGTCATAGACACGCTGTTTAGGAGGGACTACATAAAGGGGTCCAGCATAGAGGTCAGCGAGTTCGGCCTGAGCGTGTACACCGCCCTCTCGACTTACTGCCCTGACATACTGGCCGAGGAGCTTACAAGGAAGCTGGAGAAGGACATGGAGGACATACAGAAGGGCAAGGCGCAGAAAGCGGCTGTTATAGAGGAGGGCAAGAGCATAATCACAAAACTGGTAATGGAGTTCAACGGCAAGGAGGCCCAGGTGGGCGAGGCGCTGATGAAGGGCCTCAATGAGAGTGAGAATTCCAACATAATGGGGCCGTGCACCTGCTCTGGCACGCTGATACTGCGCAGGTCCGGGGCTGGGAAGAATTTCGTAGGATGCTCCAACTGGCCGAAGTGCACAAGGACATATTCAGTGCCGCAGTCGGCAAAGATAGTGTCCACAGGAAAGGTGTGCGAGCTCTGCCACACTCCGATAGTAAAGGTATTCAGGAAGGGGAAAGGCGTGTTCCAGATGGATCTGGATCCCGCGTGCGAGACAAAGAAGAACTGGGGCAAGCCAAGGCAGCCTGAACAGGCTGCCTCCCCCGCGCCTGTCGCAGAGAAGGCTGCTGCGCCAGTGCAGCAGGTGGCAGGGACAGGGAAGGCTCCTCCAGAGGCCAAGAAAGCCAGGAAAAAGGCCCCGGTGCAGAAGAAGCCGGCGAAAAGAAAGAAGGCGCCAAAGAAGGATGAGATAGGTGTAGAACAAGAGGCGGCATGATGTTCATTTACCCGAAGATGTATAGGAAGCTGCGCCGCGGCCCGCAGGTGATACTGCCAAAGGACATAGGCATGATAATAGCCTACTCAGGGATAAGCAAGCAGAGCGTGTGCGTTGATGCAGGCACGGGCAGCGGATGGCTCGCAGTGAGCCTGGCGCGCCTATGCAAGAAGGTGTACAGCTACGACGTAAGGCAGGACTTCATAGATATAGCCGAGAAGAACAGGGTGGCTCTTGGGCTTGACAATCTCGAGCTGATAAACAAGGACGTTACAAAAGGGATAGCGCAGAGGGACGTGGACCTTGTGGTGCTTGACATGCCATCCTCAGAGAAGGCGCTCTCAAGCGCCAGGAAGGCGCTCAGGCCAGAGGGCACCGTAGTGGGATACCTGCCGCACACAGAGCAGGTGAGCAGATTCGCCGCAAAGCTATCCAAACTGGGATTCACCGACGTCTACGCCATCGAGACAATAGTGCGCGACATGCTCGTAAGGGAGGAGGGCACAAGGCCGTCCACCAAGGGCATATGGCACACCGCGTATCTTGTCTTCGCCAGGAATAGTGCAGCCATTTAAATTTTGTGCTGCATATAAGTCATATCCTTCATAATCAGTTGATTCGCCTGGAGCATAAGGACATCTTTAGCAGGAGCAACATAGCGTACGCAGCGACAATAATAGTCATAGCGGCGCTAGCGATATACTACAGGACGACAATGCTGCACTTCTTCGGGTTCTATGAGCCAGACGGCTTCTACTACTTCTCAGTTGTGCGTGCAACAGTGGCCAACCACTTCGTCATACCACACTACCTGAACACCTCCGGCTATCCCTATCCGATGCCAGTGGCAGAGGCGCACGGCGTATACTGGATTTCGCTTGTGCCATATTCTGTGCTCCAGTACATCGGGGTGTCATACTACACTATCATGAGGCTGATGCCTGTTGTATTCGCCCTGCTTGACATGCTCGGCACATACCTACTGGCAAGGTACATGAGCAAGGACAGGCTGCTCGGGCTACTTGCAATGCTGTTCGTCGCGCTTAGCATGGGCAATGCTGCAAGAACAAGCGCCCTGATATACAGGGGAGACAGCTTCGTGACCTTCTTCCTGCTGCTGTCGCTCGCCTTCTTCATAGAGATATACCGGCAGGAAGGCACAGTCAGAAAGCTCGCAATGGCCTGCGCCACGGCTGTCGCCCTGGCCATGTCGAACTTCGTGTGGAACGGCGCGTCTTTTGCAGATGCAACAATCCTTCTTGCGTTTGCCATAGTTACTGCCTATGCATTCATGATGCGAAAGGAGAAGGTCATAGCCGAAGGGAAGTACGTGCTGGTAGCTCTGGGCATCTGGTGGGTCCTCACCCTCATTGCCTTCCAGGTCGGGTTCATACAGGGCCAGCAGCTCGTGGGACTGTCATTCCTGCCTGTGCTAATACCAATAGCCCTGCTCTGGCTTGCAGTGTACTTAATAACGTCAAGATCCTCCAGGTTCGAGGCCTTTGCCACCATAACAAGGCGCCCTGAGGTGCGCGTACTGCTGGTAATTGCCGGCGTGGCGCTTGGTCTTATAGCCTTTGGCATCATAGCCCCTGGGGTTGTTTACCAGATCTTCGTAGGCAACGGGTTCGTAACGGCTCCAGGATCCTTCGGATCCACAACCCAGGAGCTCCAGCCGCCAACCTTCCAGTTCCTGTTCTCAAGCTTCAGCGCAACGCTCTACACGTCCATACCAAGTCTTCTCATGGCATTTACTATGTATTTCGCGCAGCTCTATACGCTGTGGACCGCATGGTACGGGATAATCGGCATAATGCTGCTGTTCATCGTGTTCGTTCCATACCTGTTCATGCAGGTGTACGACTCGGGCGCATGGCTCTCAGGAAAGGCCAGGATACGCCTTGACCTGAACGTGCCCATGCTCACCATAATGGCATATTTCATACTCACTGCATACCTGGAGATGCACGTCATAAGGTTCAACTCCCTGGTATCAGTGCCAATAGCGATAGTATCCGCATACACTCTGTACTGGATCGCATCCTATGCCAACCAGGCAAAGCGCTACAGGCTGGTATTTCTCGGGGCCGCTGCCGCAGTAATAATAGTGGTAGCAGCAATGCTGCTGTACTACGCAAACCTCTACACCCAGGGACTGGTGCAGGCTGACAGCATTAACCCTCAGTTCATAAGCGCGCTTCAGTGGTTCGGGCAGAATTCTCCCTCGAACGCATCTGTGCTCACGCTCTGGCCTGACGGCTCTGTGGTCGAGGGCGTGGCGAACAGGAAAGTAGTGACAGATAGCGTAGGCTCGGAGAACGGGAGCAAGGCCACCCCATTCGCCACATGGCTGTTCAACAGCACTCCGGACACAAAGTTCCTGACAGGCCCGCTCAGCGGCAAGCCGGGCTACATACTCGTGAGGAGCACGTGGCTCATAGAGACTCAGGGCATATATACCGAGTCCACGCTCAATCCTGCAAACGTGTCCGACTTCGGCTTCCAGCCTCTCTATTCCTACTCGGAGCAGACAGTCAATGCAACTACAAGGCGTATAGTGTTCAGCGGCTCGGGCACATACTCGTATCCATACATTGCCGTAACGCTGGCGTACCCCAACACCACAAGCACATCTCCACAGATAACCGGCTACGTGCAGGCAAGCCCTACGCAGATACTGCCTTTCGCCACCACTGTATTCTACAACCAGGACAATGCCAACTTCAGCCTGGTGAATCAGGCGAGCAGGTTCAACTCCACAAACGGCGCAATGCTTCTGATACAGTACTCAGGGGTGCCAAGGCCTGGCTTCTATATCAATCTTACCGGGGCGTATGTGTTCGCGCCTGGCATGGCCCAGAGCAACATGCTCAAGCTGCTCTACCTATGCAACAACTACGTATGCACCTGGGACAACAGGAATGCAACTGCTCAGCTCACGTACGTAAATCCAGACACCAAGATACTGAAGATAACATACAACTCAACTTCCTGAGCGGCGTATGCCAGGCGTGCGTGATTAATGCCGTGCCCAGGCGCAACGCAACTTTATAAGCTTTGTATCCTATATCCGTACATCTATCCAACAGGGCTTGCGCATGCGTCCCCACAATCTAATATTTGCGCTTCTGCCTTTAGCTATTGCCCTGGCC
>DAHVAU010000026.1 GCA_027314465.1 Microcaldota archaeon | reverse complement strand
TAACGGCTCCTCGCAATCGCTCCTTAACTATTCCGGATTCTACCAGAACATGAGCTACGCAGGCAGCATCGGTATTAGGAACAGCTCTTTTGTGTACAGGAGCCTGATCTCTGGCACCAACGCAAGCAACGTGTGCTGGGGCAACATATACACATTCAACGGCATATCCTACTGCGGCCAGTTCCTGCAGGCCGTAAGCAACACAGTGCTGCTCAGATACGAGAGGATAACAGGCATGTACAACATGAGTGCGTGGATACTTGCAAACGAATCACAACTGGAAAACAGCTCGCAAAGGGCGGTAGACATGCTGTCCGGATACAACTTCACGGGAAAGAACACCGCATTCGTATCCGGCTACGTGGCCAGGAATAACACATGTTACATAGACAAGAGCATAGGCTGCGCCGATGAGGCCTTCAGCTACAACTCCCTAAACTTCAGGATAACCAACCTGTACAACCGGAGCGTGTATGTGACTGGGGTCAAATGCTTTGGAATAGGAACCGCTCCAACAACCGGCCTGTCAGTAGCTCTCCCGGCCTCCGGGTCCATGAATGTGTCCACTCCATGCTACACTAGCGGCAATGAGATAACAGGCGCAATACTTGGATCAGCATTGAACCTGCGCCTTTACTACACCGTAGGCAACAGAAGCGTGGTGTCTGACGGATACGCATACATATCCTGACCGACCTGGGCCATAGGTTGTGATCATGGCAAGCCCCTATGAATTATTCCTCACAAGGTTCGAGGACTTCACCGAGATACAGAAACTCTCCATGGGGCCTATTGAACAGGGCGAGGACTGCATAATAAGCGCGCCTACAGGCAGCGGCAAGACCGAGGCAGCAATACTGCCGGTGTTAAACAGGCTTCTCAAGTCGCAGGAGAAGGCAGGCATAGCAGCTATTTACGTAACGCCATTGAGGGCGCTAAACAGAGATCTTGTAAAGAGGCTGGAGTGGCTGAGCTGCGAGCTTGGAATTGGGATAGAGGCCAGACACGGTGACACAGCACAGAGCCAGAGGAGAAAGCAGGTGCTCAATCCCCCGCAGATGCTGGTCACGACGCCAGAGACCATACAGAACCTGTTCATGTCGCGCGGTCTGAGGGACAGCCTGAAGAACCTGAGATTTGTGATAGTTGACGAGCTGCACGAGCTGTACTACAACAAGAGAGGGGCGCAGCTCTCAGTGGCCCTTGAGCGCATGGCCGAGCTGTCAGGCGGGTTCCAGAGGATAGGGATAAGCGCAACCATAGGGGACGTTGATGAGGCTGCACGCTTCCTGTTTGCTGGAGGGAAGTACAGGCTTATCAGTGCATCGGAGCGCAAGCGCATGGATCTTGAGGTAGAGATGCCGCTTAGAGCTGCGCAGGATGACAAGCAGTTCAGGCTTGCGTTCGGCCTGGACGCCCCGGCCTATGCCAGGATACTTAGGGTAGAGGAGCTTGTCAGATCGTCGCGCGCTGCCATAGTGTTCGCCAACACCAGGCAGGCAGTGGAGTCGCTTGGCAGCAAGCTCATAGTGCTCGAGAAGGGATCTGGAGGCATTGAGATAGGCATACACCACAGCTCGATCGACAAGGAGGAACGCATAGCCGTTGAGAATTCGTTCAAGAGGGGCGAGATCAAGGCGCTTGTGGCAACGAGCTCACTTGAGCTTGGAATGGACATAGGCAGCGTTGATCTGGTGGTACAGTACGGATCCCCAAGGCAGGCTACCAGGCTTGTGCAGCGGGTGGGGAGAGGGGGACACAGGCTCTTGGCGATGTCTATAGGAAAGGTCATTGTGCACAGCGAACTTGACTGCATAGAGGCAGTAGCCATATCAGAGCGTGCTCTTGAAGGCAGGCTGGAGAGGCACAGTGTTGAGAGGAACGCGCTTGACGTGCTGGCAAACCAGATCTGCGCGATGGCAATGGAGTATAGGAGCATAAGCACGCAGAAGCTTTTTGGCATCATAACAAGGTCATATGCATTTGGCGGGCTTGAGAAGAGGGACTTTGAGAGGGTCTGCGAGCTATTGGCAGAGCTGAGGCTCATAAAGTCCGATGGCAGGACGATAGAGTACATGCCAAAGGGAAGGAGGTACTTCATAGGCGCCATAAGCGTCATACCGGATTCGGTCCGCTTCCTTGTGAAGGATGCGATAGAGAACAGGATAATCTCAACACTTGACGAGGAGTTCGTGTACAACTATGTTGACCAGGGCTCAGTATTCATAGCCAAGGGGCTTCCGTGGAAGGCGGTCAGTGTAGAGGAAGGCGTCGTGTACGTTGAGAGGAGTGATGACGTAAGCGCAGCGGTGCCGGACTGGGAGGGGGAGGACATACCAGTATCTAGGGAAATATCCGCAGCGGTGTGGAAGTACATGTCCGCCGGAATGACGCCGGTCAGGACGAAGGTGGAGGCAGTTACGCAGGATACTGTATCGTCTTTCATAGACAGCAATAGCAAGTTCATGAAGCTCAGCGATGATTCGGTTACAATCGAGGAGCTTGATAACTCCGCTATAGCCTATATGCCCCTTGGAAAACTCGCCAACGAATTCCTTGGCAAGATTGTCTCTTCAATAGCCTCCTCGATGGCAGGCGGCAAGGTCAATGTGAAGGCGACGCCGTACGCAATAATACTTGACTATAGCGAAGTCGTGCGCAGGCCGGACACGGCGCTTGCGTTATCAATGCTCAAGGGAGCAGACCTGCATAACAGGAGCTTCATGCTAGACTCCGAGCTCTTCAGATACAAGTTCGTGCAGGCCGCCAGGCTCTTTGGCGTGGTTGAGAAGAGCGCCACAGTGACCAGAGGGGTTGTTAGCAGGCTCATAAGCTTCTATGAAGATTCGCCTATATTCGATGAGACTGTAAGGGATCTCTACAAGAACTATTTCGACATAGATGTGGCTAGCGGATTTGTAGACAGGCTTAGGCGCGGCATTGTGCACATAGAGCGCGTGAAGACTACTCCTTCGCCCCTGTCAAAGGCCGTTCTGCAGTCAGTGTATAAGTATGGGGAGCTGCTTGCTACTGCTGAGAGGGAGGGCGTGATAGACAGGCTTTTCGACAAATATGAAGGGAAGAGCGTGAGGATGCTGTGCACGTTCTGCTCACGGGTGTTTACTGAGACAGTCAAGCTCAAGACGGAATCAAAGATCTTCTGCCCTTCGTGCAAGAGCCCTCTTGTGGTCAAGCACAAAGACCAGTATGAGCAGGTAGTGGCCAAGAGGATTGCCAAGAAGTCCCTTTCCCGCGGGGATAATGATATCTACAGGAACATGATGCGAGAGGCGAGCCTTGTGGATGCGTATGGGTACAGGGCGCTTGTGGCACTCTCGGTTTATGGGGTTGGAATAGAGACTGCGGCGCGCCTGCTTAAGTACGTGAGGAGCGATTACAAAATGTTCTTTGTAGATGTTATAGAAGCGCAGAAGAACTTCATAAAGAACAGGAAGTTCTGGAGCATTGACTGATCAGGCTTCACGCGCAATGCCCTTGAGCGCGCCTGGCGCAGGGCCGCTATGCTTCAGCACGACTATCGGGGCGATGGCGCCATGGGCCCCCGACGCCATGACGGCTACCCTGGAATATGTCGGCCCAGCGCAGATCTCCACACGCACAGGTGCACTGCCCCCGAAGAATCGTGCCGTGCTTGAGAACGGCAGCTGCAGGTATTCATCCCCTGGTATTCTGGGGAACATCGTGGACAGGGAAGTCCCGTGAGATCTGAATTTGCGCATGCCATGCTCAGACATGCCAACAGTATCAAGATAGAAGCTCACCCTGCCATTCTCCCTATAGTGCGCGGTGCGCTCCAGCTCGCGTATTGAATGGTAAAGAAGCTCCGGTAGTTCCGATAATGCGAACAGATTGCCCAGGCGCTTTGACTGTTCGTAATCAGAGCCGCGTTCAAGCACTACGGCATTAGGTTTCCCTGATGCGATTGCATGATGCATAAATGACACGTTAAGTGGGGCTGGCCTGATATATAAAAGCTGCAGGAGGGCCTATACAGAAGACGCAGCTGAGGCTGGATCTGCCTGGTCCTGGTCCAGTTTGGGCGGAGCTGGCGGCATCGCTTCCTGGTTAAGCAGCACTGCATCTACTACCTTCACCCCGTTCTGCACATGCATGAGCCTTACTCCGCTTGCCGCCCTCCCGGTGACCCTTATCTCGCTGGTTGGCATTGTTATGCTGACTCCCTCGGAATTTATCAGAACGACCTTGTCATCGCCTTTCAGGAATATGCTCTTTGCCACGCTCCCGGTCTTCTCGTTTATCTTTATGTTTATGACTCCCCCGCCGCCCCTCCCCTGCTCCCTGTAGTTGCTTACCTCGGTTACCTTTCCGTACCCGTTCTCTGTGACTGTGAGTATGCTTCCTTTGTCTCCAGTGGCTATTATGTTGTTTGCCACGTCCTTCGGGGCGAGGCGAATGCCGCGAACTCCGATGGCATTCCTACCTATGTATCTCAGGTCGGTCTCTGGGAATTTTATGGCCTTGCCGTTTGCGGTTGCTATGGACAGGTACTTCTCGTTGGAGTAGATTATGACGTCTGCAACCTGGTCGCCTTCGTTGAGGTTTATTGCCCTTACTCCGTTTGACCTGGGCCGCGAGAGCAGCGATGCCTTGAGCTTCTTCACCAGCCCTTTTGCAGTCAGGAACACTATCTTGGATGCGGAGAACTCGTTTATGTTGAATATGTCTATGATCTTCTCCTCCCTAGTGTCCATGAGGTTGATTATGGCCTTGCCCTCGGAATACCTGCCGCCTTCTGGGACATTGTAGGCCTTGATCCAGTATGCCCTTCCCAGGTTTGTTATGCCTATTATGAAGTCCTTGTTGTTGCATGTCAGTATCTGCTTGACGAAGTCCCCCTCCTTTAGGTTTATCGATATTATGCCCTTCCCGCCCCTCCCCTGCTCCCTGTAGTTGCTTAGCGCAAGCCTCTTCACGTAGCCGTTATTGGTTAGTATCACTGTGACCTTGTCGTTTGTTATCATGTCCTCGTTGGTTATCTCGGCATCATCCTCGGCGTACACTATCTCAGTGCGCCTGGGCCTTGCGAACTTCTTTCTTATCTCTGAGGTCTCCTCCTTTATTATCCCGTCGATAATGTCTGGGTTTGATATGACCTTGCCGTAATAGTCGGCCTTGGCCTCGAGCTGCTTTTTCTCATCCATCAGGGATGCGTTCTCCAGATGCGTAAGCCTGCTCAGCTTCATGTCAAGTATTGCGTTTGCCTGCTTCTCGCTCAGAGAGTATGAATCCATGAGCCCTCTCCTGGCGGCCCCCACGTCCTCGCTGCCCTTGATCGTTGCTATTATCGCATCGATGCTGCCTATGGCCTTTAACAGTCCCTCCACTATGTGCAGCCTGTCGCGCGCTACGCCCAGCTCGTATGTGCTCCTCCTTAGCACCACTTCCCTTCTGTGTGCTATGAACGTGTCTATTAGTTGCAGGATGTTAAGGCTCTTGAGGCTCTTGCCTATCACCGCAAGGTTGATCAGCGGGAATGTTGTCTGCAGCTGGGTGTGCTTGTAGAGCATGTTTAGTATCTGCTCCCCCGAGCCCTCGTCCTTGAAGTCCACCACTATCCTTATGCCGTGCTTGTCGCTCTCATCACGTATGTCCTTGAGGCCCATTATGACCTTGTCCCTGGCCAGCTGCGCCATGTTCTGCATGAGGTTTGACTTGTTGACATTGTATGGTATCTCCTTTATTGTTATCCTTCTCTGTTTCTCGTCTATGTCGGCCTTTGCCTTTATGCTCAACTGCCCCCTGCCGTACTTGTATCCGTTGGTTGCGTTCTGCGACATGACAGCTATGCCGCCAGTAGGAAAATCAGGGCCCTTTATTATGGCAAGGATGTCATCGACTGTGGAATCCTTGTTATCGATACGGTGTGTTATGGCGTCGCACACCTCTGCCAGGTTGTGGGGCGGGATGCTCGTAGCCACGCCAACCGCTATGCCGCCTGCACCGTTCACCAGCAGGTTTGGCACCTTTGATGGAAGAACGACAGGCTCCTCCTCAGTGTCATCGAAGTTAGGCACGAAGTCCACAGTGTCCTTGTCTATGTCTTCAAGGCTCTGCTCCGAGAGCCGTGTGAGCCTTACTTCAGTGTAACGCATTGCGGCCGGAGGGTCTCCGTCTATGGACCCGAAGTTCCCCTGACCCTCTGCAAGCGTGTGGTTCATGGAGAAGTCCTGTGCGAGCCTGGCAAGCGCGTCGTATATGGCAGTGTCTCCGTGGGGGTGCAGCTTTCCGATGACCTCTCCTACAATCCTGGCGCTCTTCTTGGTGGGCTGGTCGTGGAAATTCTTGATGTTGTACATGGCGTACAGGATCCTGCGCTGCACCGGCTTGAGGCCGTCCCTGGCGTCGGGTATGGCCCTGCTTATGATTACGCTCATGGCGTAGTCAAGGTAGCTGGACTGCAGCTCATCCTCAAGTGATACCGGAACTATCTCCTGCATGTTCTACACATCTAGTGATTTTACCTGCTCCGAATGCTCGTGCAGGAACTTGCGCCTTGGAAGCACGTCAATGCCCATGAGTATGCGAAATAGCTCCTCCGCCCTCTGGGCATCTGAGATTGTTATCTTCTTGAGCTTCCTGTTCTCAGGATTCATGGTTGTCTCCCAGAGCTGGGACTCGTTCATCTCCCCCAGGCCCTTGTACCTCTGCAGCCCGTCAAGCTCTCCGAGCTCCTTGCGCTTTGCATCCAGCTCTGCGTCGCTGTAGCAGTAGTAAACTGACTTGCCCTTTGTAACCCTGTACAGTGGGGGTATGGCAGCATACACGTATCCGAGCTCTATTATCCTTCTCATGTACCTGTAGAAGAAGGTGAGCAGTAGCGTGCGTATGTGGCTGCCGTCAACATCGGCGTCAGTCATTATTATTATCTTCTTGTAGCGTATTGATTCGGCGTTGAACGTCTCGTTTATGCCGGTGCCGAACGCAGTTATCATTGTCTTTATCTCGGCGTTGTCGAATATCCTCTCAAGGCTGGCCTTCTCCACGTTCAGTATCTTACCGCGCAGCGGCAGTATCGCCTGTATGTTCTTGTCGCGGCCCTGCTTGCTTGACCCGCCGGCGCTCTGCCCCTCCACTATGAACAGCTCGGTTTTCTCAGGGTCCGCAAGAATGCAGTCAGCGAGCTTGCCAGGCAGCACTGCGCTATCAAATATGCTCTTCTTCCTCGCCATCTCCCTGGCCTTCCTGGCGCTCTCCCTCGCGTTTGCTGCAGACATTATCTTCTCCACCAGCATGCGGGCCTCTGAAGGATGCTCCTCCAGGTACCTTGACATGAATGAATATACCTGGGCCTCCACTACGCTCTTTATGTAGGCGTTGCCGAGCTTCTCTTTTGTCTGGCCCTCGAACTCCGGGTTCTGCATCATTACACTCACGACTGCCGTGAGCCCTTCCCGGGTATCGTCCCCGGCGATCTTTGACTGCTGCCTCAGGTTAAGCTTGTTCTTGTCTATGTAATTGAGTATGGCGCGCGTAACTCCGGTGTGGAAGCCTGAGAGGTGCGTTCCCCCCTCTCCAGTCTTTATGTTGTTGACGAACGATTCCGTCTTCTCCTCGTAGCCATCCGTGTACTGAAGCGCGAACTCCACTATGGCCTGCCCTTCCTGTTTTTTCGACCACATTATCGAAGTGAGCGTATTTGCGCCGTTATTCATGAACTTTATGAAATCAGGTATGCCCTGGTTTGCTTCGTACCTCATCTCCTCGTGAGCGGAGAATCTGTCGTCTATTACAGTTATGTTCAGCCTGGGATTCAGAAACGACGTGTACCTGAGGCGTTCCCTTAGCATTGCGGAGTCGAAAGTGAGCACGCTGAATATCTCCTTGTCAGGCTTGAATCGGATCGTAGTCCCTGTCTCAGAGGCGTCTCCCAGGGTCTCCAGCACTGATGCCGGCAGCCCCTTGCTGAATGACTGCCTGTATACGTGGCCGTTCCTCTTGACAGTGACATCAGTGTATATGGAAAGGGCATTGACCACGGTGAGGCCCACCCCGTGCAGGCCGCCGGAGACCTTGTACACGTCGTTGTTGAACTTGGCGCCCTTGTGCAGCGTAGTCATTATTATCTCTAGCGCGCTCTTGTTGTACTTCTCCATTATGCCTACAGGTATGCCCCTGCCGTCGTCACTTACTTCCGCTATGTCGCCATCTGCGTCCTGCGACAGACGTATGGTTATGTTCTTGCAGTATCCTGCAGCCGCCTCGTCCACGGAGTTGTCTATCACTTCGTAAAGCAGATGGATTACTCCGGCAGCTCCGGTTGACCCTATATACATTGAGGGTCTTTTCCTGATTCCCTGGGCGCCTTCGAGGACTATTATCTTTGAAGCATCGTACGTTTCCTGCTCTTCTGTCATGTTATCATTGTGGTATTGGCAGGATATGCTCTCTTTAAAAGAATATAAAGCTTCTTAAGGCTGTTTGACGTCGTAAAATTTACGACGTGTAGCTTCGTTTGGGAAGGTTAATTAAGAGTTGGACGCACAATGATTAAGGGTGCAGCGCTATGGCAGCAAAGAGGGTCGTTATAATAGGCGCAGCGGGCAGGGATTTCCACATATTCAATGTGGTGTTCAGGGGCAGCAGGGACTATGAGGTTGTGGCGTTTACCGCAACGCAGATACCGTTCATATCGGATAGGTGGTATCCGAAGGAACTGAGCGGGCCGCTGTACCCCAAAGGCATAAGGATAGTTGATGAGAGCGAGCTTGCCGAATTGATAAAAAAGGAGAGGGTGGAGGTGTGCGTGCTCGCGTACAGCGATCTCGGGTATGAGACTGTGATGCACAAGGCCAGCCTTGTCAACGCATGTGGGGCTGACTTCTGGCTTATGGCGCCGCAAGATTCCATGATTAAGTCGTCAAAACCAGTGATAGGAATATGCGGGGTCAGAACTGGGGTGGGTAAGAGCCAGACGTCGAGATACGTGGCCAAGTTCCTGCGAGGCGCAGGGCTTAGGGTTGTGGTGGTAAGACACCCCATGCCCTATGGCATACTCAAGGACGAGGTTGTTGAACGCTTCGCGAAGCTCTCCGACCTGGATAAATACAAGGCCACCATAGAGGAAAGGGAGGATTATGAGCCGCACATAAAGAACAGGTTCGTGGTGTACGCTGGAGTGGATTATGGAGCAATATTAAAGGCTGCTGAGAAGGAGGCAGATGTGATAATCTGGGATGGGGGGAATAATGATGCATCGTTCTACCACACAGACATGCTTATAGGTGTTGCGGATCCGCTAAGGGCAGGCAATGAGCTTGTCTATTACCCTGGGGAGATTGTGGCCCGCATGTCGGACATACTGATAATAAACAAGGCAAACTCCGCCCAGAAGGACGATATAGAAAGAGTCAGGGCTGGGCTGAGGAGCATAAATGAAAAGGCGCAGATAATACTGGCAAACTCAGTGGTGAGCGCGGACAAAGGCAGGGGCATAAAGGGCAACAGGGTGCTTCTGGTAGAGGACGGACCCACCATAACGCACGGGGGCATGAAGTTTGGAGCTGCAACTGTTGCTGCGGGCAAGTATGGGGCGGGGGCGATAGTCAATGCGAAGAAGTATGCCGTAGGCACTATAAAGGACACGTTCAAGAAGTATCCGCTGCTTAACAGTGAACTGCCTGCAATGGGCTACAGTGCAAAGCAGATAAGAGACCTGCAGGATACCATAAACTCTGCGGATTGTGATGTTGTAGTGTCGGCAACCCCCACAGACCTGAAGAGGATCCTGAACGTTGACAAACCTATAGTGCAGGTCTCGTATGAGCTTGAGCCTGTTGGAGATGCGCTTGACAACGCCCTGAAAGCCTTCGTGAAAAGCATAAAAAGATAAATACAGGCGTTCTATATATCATGCTTTTGCTGGACCCGTAACTCAGATTGGTCAGAGTGGCTGGCTCTTAACCAGCAAGTCGTGGGTTCAAATCCCACCGGGTCCGTAACGGCAGGCCGTCATGCACCTTTTACGTGCAAAGGAAGCGCAGGCCGGCCTTCTGTTTATAAGGAGTACTGCACTGCCCAGTACCATTATAACACATGTGTATGTAAATAATGTCAAAATTTAGCATGTTTATATATCTGTTATGCTGTAATATATCTGGTACCCACCCATACCAGGTATATCCATGCCCGCTCCAAAAAAAGAAAACAAGAGACTTAGTTACGCAAAGAAGAATAATAATTCACGCAGATCTAATCCAAATCCTGCCGGGAAGTCGCAGAAGACGCCCAATAATAAGGCTAGGACTATTGCTAAAGCGCAGGTTCACAATACGGCAAATAAGAGCGATAAGGTAATCAAGCCCAGCAAGGCGGCAAGGGAAATGGCCTTGAAGAAGGAGGCTGAGAAGGTTAACCGCGAGCTTGCGCTCGAGGAGCTTAGGAAGGCTGGAGAGCTGCTGGACAACCAGGCATTCCTAAGCCACGTAAGCGCTGATGTTGGCCCGGAGTCTGTGGAGATACTCAGGTCGCTTGCAAAGAGCCACAAAACCGACGAGGAGCTCGCAGCGCAGATGTCGATGAAGGTAAATGACATAAGGAGGATGCTCAACATGATGAACAGCTACAGCATAGTAAGGTATGATGTAAACAAGGATAACAAAGGCTGGCTTTTATTCACCTGGAGGATAGATGGGGAGAAGCTGCAAGAGTACATAGCTGGGATGAGCAGGATAGCACAGATAAACATGCCTGCGCTCCCTGCAAATTGCAATGACTTCTTCATATGCAAGAAATGCTACGCCACAGACAAGATAGTACTTCCTTTCGATTCCGCTTTTGAGACCAAGTTTACGTGCGGCTGCGGCAAGTCGCTGACAATACTGAACAAAGAGGAGACCATAGAGCTGTTTAGGGAAGTTTCCAGCATGCCTTCCTAAAACCTGGCT
>DAHVAU010000031.1 GCA_027314465.1 Microcaldota archaeon | reverse complement strand
GTACTCCATGCCCCTGATCCTGAGCAGCCCCATCCCGTTTAGCGTTGACAGGCTTGCGTTCATCTCCGGCTTGAGGGCCTGTGCTATCTCCCTGACCCTGTCGCTAAGCTCGACATTGACTATGTGCACGGACTTGGGCATTATGTAGCGCACTACATCACTGTCGCTGCTGACCCGTACTTCGATATGCCTTATGTTTAATGCGCCAACAAGCGCGTTTATGCGCTCCTTCTTTCCGCCAGGGGATGCCGTAAGCCCAACTATAGGTATATCCCTGACCACGCACTCGTTGGCTATGTACGTATATGCGTACTTGCCCACCGCCCTGTGGCACTCATCGAACACCACAGCGCCGTATCCGTCGAACTGCATGATGCCGGCCTTTAGGTCGTTGGCAACGGTCTGTGGAGTGGCGACTATCAATCGCGCTTTTGCCTCCATCTCGGCCCTTGACTTCTTGCTTATGGAGCCGGTCAGAAGGAGGACATCGGCCTGTGGTATGTTAAGCATCTTAAGTAGCACGCCATAATGCTGCTCTGAGAGAGGTTTTGTAGGTGCAAGTATGAGCGCCTTCTTTCCCTGCGCAAGCGCCCTTGCCATCACTGCAGTTCCTATGAACGTCTTGCCCAGGCCGGTAGGAAGCACAACTAGGGTGTTGCCGTGCATCTCTATGGCGCGCAGTATGTTGAGCTGGTACTCCCTGAACTCAACGCCATCCAGGTTCATAATGCCAAAGGCGTCGCCAAGCTGCCTCCAGCGCTCATCGGTTGGCATAGTATCATTTCTTATAACATTATTCTCAATATCTTTAAAAGTATTCGACCCTAATTGGTCAATGCGCCTCAGTAGCTCAGTCTGGGAGAGCGTCCCGCTGAAGACGGGAAGGTCGTCGGTTCAAATCCGACCTGCGGCAATCAGTCTGCAGGCCTCCCTTGTTCGCAGATATTATCTGTTATCATGCTGTAAAGTGCTCCTAGCGCCCAGGCCTGCGGGTCCGCTGGTTTCACCCGCATGTCATCCAGCTTCATCAGAGCCCCGTTACGCCTCACGCCGAAATATTCTGGAATTGAAGCATACTCAGTGTACGCCCTGATAATCGACTTCCTGATAATCCCGTACTCATTAAGTCTTCCCGTGGCCTTGAGCCCCAATGATATCATCCAATTGTCGTGAGCCCATACTGATCCTAGCTGGTATGCGTACTCATCGAACGAGGGCTCAGATGATGAATGGGTGCGTATACCGTACGCAGTAAGCATGTCAGGCTCGAAGAGCCTCTTAGCCACTGCAGTGGCATCGGCCTCATCCAGCATCCCTGTGAAAAGCAGGTGGCCTGGATTGCTTGTGATGTACTCGAGCCTTGAGTTGCTTCCATCAAGCGCTAGGCAGTAGTAACCGTTGCGCATCTTGAACTCCCTGTCAACCCTGGACTTCAGCTCTTGCGCCATTCCGCTTATATCGTGATCAAGCAGCCTGATACCACTGTCGCGCTCAAGGCTGGAGATCGAATTGAGTGCCGCATATAAGTAGCCCTGCACTTCGACAACAGCAACAGGCCCCTTCACATTCCCCAGTATGTTGCCTGCTCCGTCCTTCCAGCTCTGCGATGACAGTCCCTTTCCGTCTGGCATGCCTTCGTACCTCAGGAATCCGTCTTCTATCCCGTATCTTAGCATCCACTGCACGGCCGCAGTGGTATTGGGCGAGAGAGACTTAACCAGCCCGATATCGCCAGTCTTGCCGTAGTACTCCCTAAGCACTATCAGGAACAGGGGGGTGCTGTCCACAGAGAAATAGACAGGTCTGCCGGGACTCAGCCATTGTATCCCCGACTTGAACGACTCGTAGTAGCCGTCCCTCTCCTTGTAGTATTCGTGCAGTATCTTGCCTGGTTCTTCCCCTGTCTTTTGATCCATAACCCTTCCCTGCAGCCTGGCCAGCTCAAGCAGAGTAGCCCTGGCTATGCCAGGATAGGAATCCAGCAGCTGCCATGCGGATATCAGTGAGTCCCTTCCGAACAGGCCCATGTAGTTTGGGTATCCGGCATAGAGATAGCCCTCCCTGCTTGAGAGCTTTTTCAGCCCGGATATAATAGGCCCTAGGAGTTCGTCATGCCCGCGTGACGTATGGCAGGTTATATCGGCATGTCCCATGCGGCTATGGGCCCATTCATCATATAAATCGCTTTCTATTGCCTTGGAATCTGATGCAAGCTTCGCTTAGAGTGTCGCGATCTGCAGCTGCAGCGCGCAGTTAGGGCAGTTCCAGCTGTTCTCGCCCTCGCCCTGGGAGGCGCACGTCAGATGGCAGTACTGGCTGCAAGCCTCGCAGTATCCGCAAGGCCCGCTCGCCCGCTCGCCGCAGGCACTGCAGCTGTATGTACTTGGCATGTTTTTATCTACCCAGTCCCTAATATAAATATTAGGGTGCAATTAATACGCGTCATGCGAGTGTAGTCTAGCCTGGTAGGACTTTGGCTTGCCAAGTCAATGGCCCGGGTTCAAATCCCGGCACTCGCATCTCGTTATCTCTTACGCGTAGCATGCCCGGATAAACGAAAGACTGGGCAACGTTTAATAATGCGCCTGATAAGTTTATTACAGATATTATGCCAGAGGAAACGAAGACCGGCAGTGCAAATAAGGACTCTGCTACTAGCTCAAACAAGAGCGCAGGGGCAGGGAGTGTCGCAGTGCTTCCAATTGCAGTAGGGATTGCAGCGCTTGTAGTGGGGCTTGCGCTTGGATACGCAATCTGGGGAACGTCACCTGTACATAATACCGCAGTTACAACAACAATACCGCTTACCACAGCCAACTCGTCCTCGGCACTGCAAAGCACCCTGCCGACCACCACCTCGCTCCAGGGAGGCGGCGCGGGGCAGTACTACATGAGCAGCGCACAGGCTGCGGCGTTGGCAGGAGCCAATGGCAAGTACAGTGCAACGCTAGTGCCTGGCAACACATTCTCAGCGCACGCGCCTGCGGGCTACAACATAACTGGAGTGTACCAGGTCTACTACAATACCAGCACCAGCATCAGCGCAAATGTGCTCAACGAGAACGTGTATCTGACCAACAACTCGGCAATTGACTATGCGCGCATACTCAATTCATCAGCCACAAGCCTGTTCAACAGCACTTACCTGAAGGCCAATGGAGGCAGCAACATAAGCATGGTAAGGAACGACACCGTGTCCGGATTGAAGTACTCAATGGTAGACTTCACTTACATGCAGCCAACCATTCTCGGCTCCAATGCAGTGGTGCATGGAATTTACCTTATAGGAGTAAAGGGAGACGCTGTTGCGACCATATCCGCAGGCACTGTAAACAGCACTGTGGTGATGGACTCCAACGCACTGATAAACACTGTCGCAGGAGACCTGCCCAACTCCACGAGCTAGAGCAGAGTTGCAGCAGAGGCATCTGCGAATACGAATGCGTTGCCATGCCTGCGCAGGAATG
Source organism: Microcaldota archaeon (assembly GCA_027314465.1). Classification (GTDB taxonomy): domain Archaea; phylum Micrarchaeota; class Micrarchaeia; order Micrarchaeales; family CABMGC01; genus JAJZNA01. The sequence goes on along the minus strand of DAHVAU010000031.1, from coordinate 20,919 downwards.
ACGCAGGCAGGGCGCTGGAGACAGGCCCCTTGATGGCATACGCAAGGGCATGTGCCTTCTCTTTTCCAGATGCGAGCAGTATGATCTTACGTGAGTCCATTATCTCCTTTATGCCCATGGTTATGGCTCTGTCGCGCTGGGTCGAATTCCTCTCCATTGTATCGCGGGCGAGGCGCACTATGCGTATGCATGAATCGGTTTGGGAGCCAGGCTCATTGAAAGCTATGTGGCCGTTGCACCCTATGCCCAGCAGCTGTATGTCCACTGGACCGCTGCGCGCATAGGCCTTGGCATAGCTGGTTACAGCATCCTCTTCGGACAGGCTCGCTTCTGGAAAGTTTATGTTCTGCGCTCTTATGTCAAGCCTGCTGAAGACATTATCCTGCATGTATCTCCAGTAGCTGTCGGTGTCGCTTCTGCTCGCAGGATAATACTCATCGAGGTTGAATGTTATCTTATCAGCCAGGCTTAACCTGCCTTTCTTGTATTCGCCAGCAAGCATTGAGTAGAGCAATAGGGGAGTGCTGCCAGTGGCAAGGCCCAGTACCCTTGCCTCGCTTATCCCGTTCGTGAACTCCCTGAGCGCCGCAGCGGACATCTCGTCATAATTGTCGCAGACAGTCACATGCATTAAAGCATCTCGTAAGCGCTATTAATATGGTGACGCATATTAATCTTGGTGAGCTTGTGATTGCGCGCTACACTGTCCATGGAATAGTGCAGGGAGTGGGCTACAGGGCTTTTGTGCGCTACTGCGCACTGCGCATCGGGGTTGTAGGCACGGTCAGAAATCAGCAGGACGGATCCGTACTAGTGGTCGCCGACGGGGATAGGGAGACGCTTGAGAAGTTCGAGAAGAGCATTGATGTATCGCAGGAGCACGGGATACAGGTAATGCACATGGATAAGGAGTATGTGGATGGATCTACTGGGCTCAGGGCGTTTAGGATCGAGAAGTGAGCTATACGCTGTGCACTGATGCAAGCTCCGGGCAATATGCCTCGAGCTTCTCCTTGAGCGCTTTCTGGAACGCCTCTGACTTGATTGGCTCGCCGTGCACTATGAATGCCCTCTCAAGCCCCTGTATCTTGCCTATGAATGACATGAGCTGCTGCCTGTCTGCGTGCGCAGATAGGTGATAGCGCTCTACTTTCATGTTTATGATGGCCTTCCTCCCGTCTATGGTCACGCTTTTTGCGCCCTCGAGTATCTGCCTGCCAAGCGTTCCCTCTGCCTGGTAGCCCACCATTATAAGCTTGTTCTCCGGATTCTTCCCCATGGCTTCTATATACTTTAGCACAGGTCCGCCGGTGAGCATTCCGCTCGTAGTCACGACCACGGCAGGCTCATTCCCGTACATTATCTTTGAGCGCGCCTGGCGTGTTGTTACATTGAAGAAGTTCTCGCTCTTGAAAGGATCATCGTCATTCATGAGTATGCGCTTTTGAAGCTCGTCCCTGCAGTATATGACATTGTGCCGGTGTATCCTCATCGCCTTGCCTATCATGCCGTCCATATATATCTTAACCCGCGGTATCAGGCCCGACTTCATGTAGTCGTCAAGTACAAGCAGCACCTCCTGCGCCCTTCCCACCCCGAAGCTTGGTATTATCACCTTCCCGCCCTGCTTTATTGTATCATTGATGCTTGCGATCATCGAGTCTATGACCTTCTTTTCGGACTGGAAGACGTCATTGTCTCCGGCATAGGTTGACTCGGTTATAAGCGTGTCAGCATGAAGGCTCTCGGTGTATGCAGGATCCAGGAGCTTTGTGGTCCTCATGTTCATGTCCCCAGTATATAACAGGCTGTTCTTCGAGTCGCTGACATGTATCATGGCGCTGCCCAGTATGTGCCCTGCCGGAAAGAGCCTTACAGTCAGCCCCTTGACCTTGATGTCCTTATGGTACTCCACGAGCCTGTGCTGCCTTGCCATCAGCTCAAGCCCAGACTTTGTGACATTGTCAGGATTTGATATGCGCATGTAGTCGCTCACCAGCACGCTGGTTAGCTCGAACGTGGGCTTTGTGGTGTACGTGGTTCCCTTGTACCCTGCCGAGTACAGGTGGGGCAGGTAGCCGGAGTGGTCAAGATGGGCATGGCTCGTTACAATGGCATCGATGTCCCTTAGCTCGTCATCAGTTATGAGGGGATATTCAATCTCATTGCCCAGCTTTACCCCGGCATCAAGGATGATCTTGGCGTCGCCGCTCTCCACCATTATGCAGCTTCTGCCTACTTCGTGCGCTCCTCCAAAAAACGTTAGCCTCAATTCAACACCGACTCGTCCAGCTCGCTCTCTTTGCCCTTGTCGCCCTTCTTGTCTTTCATTATGGCTATGTCAGCGATGCTGATCTCGGCAGGCTTCTTCTGCTCCCTTGGCTGGCGCGGCCTGTCGGATCTCTGTGCCCTCCTAGCCTCGCCAGTTATGGCACGCATGTTTGAATATAATTCGTCAAGCTTCTTGTCAGATTCCTTTATCTTTGCTTCAAGCTCGTCTATGCGCTTGCCTATGTCAACTATGTCCTTCTCGATGAACTCAAGCTTCCTCCTGAGCCTGTAGCTCTTGAGCGCCTCTTCGAGCTCTGCCTCGACCCCATTCTTCTTGCGTATGAGGTCCTTCTCGGCTTCAAGAGTGAATGCCTCTGTGGCTATTCTGAATTCGAGCTGCTCCTTCCTCTTTCTTAGGAACCCGAGGTTCTTTGTGCGGGACTTGCTTATTTCCGAGAGCTGGGATATTGAAGCCTTGTCGGCTATCTTGTACTGGAGCTTGTTGCGCGCGGCCTTTACCTCGCGTATTATGTCCATGCGCTTCTTCTTCTCATCCTCTATGAGCTTGCGAAGCTCGCCAAGCTTGTCGCCCTTCTCCGGCGCACCGGGCTGGGCCGTATGGGCAGGCGGCTCAGCATGGCGAGGTTGCACCTGTTTCTGCTCCGGTGCACCCGCTCCTGCGGCAGCCTTAGCTTCTGCGCTGTTCTCGCTCAGTAAATCCCCTTATTTGACAAGATTAGATCGTATACTTCAAGCAGCCTGTCTGCAACCTTCTCTTTTGAAAATTCCTCTGCCGTTTTTATGGCGCTGTTTCTATAATGTTCAGTATTATTTAAAACCTTTTCTATTTTTTTGGCACAGTCGGTATAATCGCCTGGTCTGAACTTCTCCCCGTTTCTGCCGGGCTTTATCATCTCCCTTATAGCCAGATAGTCGGCGCCCACGACGGGAGTGCCGACAGCCATGGCCTCTATGAGCACTATGCCCTGCGTCTCGAATGTAGAAGGCAGGCAGAGCACGTCAGCCATAGCGTAGACCTTTGGGAGATCTTCTGTGGCCACGAAGCCCATGAAGCTTGTCCTCTCTGCTATGCCCAGGTGCCCGGCCATATCCCTGTAGTGCTGCTCCAGAGGGCCTGTACCTGCTATTACAAGCTTTACTGAGCGGTCCCTGGCCATAAGTATCTTCGCGGCGTGCATGAGCACCTCGAGCTTCTTCTCCCTGCTAAGCCTGCCCAGGTAGATCACAACCCTGTCCCTGTCGCGCAGCCCTAGGCGATCCCTTATACTGCTGCCATTGACCCTTGGATTCATGACCTTTGTGTCTATGCTGTTTGGCACCACGCTTACATCATGTATGCCATACCTCTTCAGTATGGACGCGACCGTCTGGGTCGGAGCTATTACCACATCTGAGCTGTTGTAGAAGAATTTCATGTATTTCATCATGTACGTTGCCGCAAACTTCTTCAGGTGCTTGTTCTTTGGATAGTATGCATCTACTATCGGCTTGTTTGTGACCATTGTATGGAATGAGCTGACTATGGGCTTGTTAAGGAGCTTCGCTCCGATCAGTCCGGAGACCCCCATCACCAGCGGCGTATGCGCATGCACAAGGTCCGCTTTTATCTCGTTGAGCTTGAACACCGAGTTGTTTGGGAACAGAGCCACGCTGTACTGCGGATATGGCTTGAACTTCGTGCCCTGGAACATGAAGACCCGCCTTCTCTGCAGCCTCTTAGCGTCCTTGGACCTGGCGCTGGCGAATATGTATACGGTGTGGCCGCGGCGCTCCAGCTCCGCCTTTGAATTGAGTATTGATGTTACGACGCCGTCAACGGCAGGAAGATAAGAATCCGTGTAGAACGCTATCTTTAGGCTTTCCATCTATACACTACAGCCGTATTGCTTCGCCGCCTGCCTGCGTTATCTTCTGCGCAGCCTTCTTAGAGAATGCGCTGGCCTTTACCTTTATCGGATGCGTGATGCTGCCCCCGCCCAGGACCTTGTATCCTGCGAACTCTACTTCCTGCTTGCCTGACGCTGCAAGAGATACCGAATCAAGATTAATCTCGCCTAGCGACGCGCGCTTCCATGGTGCAAAGCCCCTGTGCCTGAGCCTCTCCTTCTCGTATTTTACTATGCGCGTGAACTTGTGCTTCTTTCCTGCCCTTCCTGTGCCCCCCCTGCTGCCTGCGCCTCTCCTGTTCTTTATGTTTCCTGCTCCCCATCTCCTGGCGCCCAGATACTTCCTGCTCTGCTTTTTTGGCCTTGTAACCATGATATCACACCATCCTTGACAGCAGCTCGTTTATCTTCTCTCCCCTGTATCCGAGGGCGCCTCCGTTCGAGAACCCGCGCTTGAGCCCCTCGTAGCCGCGGCGAGGAGGCTTGAGCCTTATCGGCACATTGACTATGTCCCTGGCCCTCTTCTTGCCTTCAAGCAGGGCCTGCAGGTCCTCCTTGCTAACCTTGGCCTCCTTCCTTGAGAGCACCTTCTCCAGGGTCTCCTCCTTTATCGCCCCGTAGGTTATGAAGTCGCTGCACTTCTTTATCATCCCTATGTTTGACTTTGTGCCGTAGACCAGCGCAAGGCTGTTTACCCTCTTGCAGTTAATCCTAGAGAGGGTCTCGCTTATGGACCTCCTGACACCTAGGGTGCCGCGCACTCTGACTACAGCTATTAGCTTGTTCTCCAACTCAGGCTTCATGAATTAGACCTTAATTTGCAGATATATGTACCATAAAGGTTTTTTAAAGTTGTCTTTGCGCCCTGTGACATGGCATACTGGCAGATCGCAGCGCATCGCAAAGGCTTATTATAATTGGTTTATGGATTATATAAGAACTGCATGAAGCCCTTGCTACTCTATACCGTGGCAGCATGCCTTATTATGACCACGGTCCTGGCCTCGATGAACGTTACGTATCTTGATACTACAGTGATACTCAGCAACAGTACAAACGCCAGGGTGGTGGAGCAGTTCACCCTCAATATAAGCAATTCTAGCATAACAACGTACCTGGGGGACAGGCAGGCGCTCAACCTTAGCATAAACGGCTGGAGGAATGTGCTGGGATCTGACCTTCTAATTCAGCACATATTCAGCCCCAACGGCAGCATATCGAACTTCACAATACTGCCCGGGCCGCTGATGAACCAGGACCCGCAGGGAGCGCAGGCAATACTTACAATGAGCTACATAGCCGAGAATGTCACTGCAGTGCAGAACGTGGGCCCGCGAAAGTTCGCGTACGTGTTCGACGGCGCATCGCTCAACTTCGAGCACACCGCAAGCGGCGAGGCGCTTCCGCAGAACGCCAGGCTGAATATAGACATACCGCAGGGAGCGCAGATAGCATACGTCTACCCTGCGCCAGACTACCCGTATCCCAACTACCTGGGCACGTACAAGAACGTCACCGGGATGTCGTGGTACGAAGGAGAGCCCCTTACCAAGTTCAGCCTGTCTTATGTTGTGAACGAGTCTATGCAGGCCGAGGTCGTAGACTTCTTCGTGAGAATGTACAATGATTACACGCAGCAGATATACCTGCTTGCAATAATTCTCGTCGGAATGCTCTCGGTCTATATATACGCGAAGGTATTCGCTTAGTGGTTGAAGGTGCACAGATACGAACTCTTGGTATTGAAGGCACTCAAGGCGAGCAACGGCATCGGCCTGGAGGAGCTCGCGGATAGGTCTGGACTGGGGAAGGATGAGGTGATGTGGGCCCTTGAGAATCTCAAGGACAAAGGCATGGTAGAGGTCGAGTATTCAAGCAAGAGCGAGACAGAGCTAAGCGCTGAGGGCAAGCAGTACCACAAGGACGGCTTGCCTGAGATGCAGCTTGTACGCAAGGCATCCGAAGGAAAGATGGATGTATCCAGACTCACCGACACGCAGCGCATAGGGCTGCAGTGGGCCAAGAAGAACGGATGGATTACTGTGGCTGGAGGGGAGGTAAGACTAACCGAAGCGGGCCGCAGCGCTTTGAAGAAAGGGCTCGGTGTTGATGAGCTTGGAAGGGACGAGCTTGTAAAGAGGAGGCTTGGCGTAGTAACGGAGCGAAAGGCCATAGTGCGTATAGTCGCAACCAAGCAGGGCATTGGCGCTGCCCAGGGCAGCGGCGAGGCGGAGATGGTGGATTCGCTTGACAGGAGCATGATAAGCACTGGGGCATGGAAGAACAGGGGTTTTAAGGCCTATGACATAAAAGTGCCAGTTGCAGCGCAGCTGCCTGCAATGAGGCATCCGCTCAAAAGGCTCATTGAGGAGGTCAAGGACGCATACTTAGGAATGGGTTTTCAGGAGATATCCGGGCCTGCGGTGGAGTCATCGTTCTGGGCCTTCGACTCGCTGTTCGTTCCGCAGGACCATCCGGCCAGGGACGCACAGGACACGTTCTACGTATCCAATGTCAAGGGGGCGAGCCTTGAAGGAATGGAGTTTGTACCTATGGTTAGGAGGGCGCACCAGAGAGGGTGGCACTCCAAGTGGGATGCAGACACAGCAAGCCAGATGCTGCTGCGGGTGCATATGACCAGCGTGTCTGCGCGCCACATATACAACATAGTGCGCTCCATATCGTCAGATCCCAATGCCTACGACCTGCCGGTGAAGCTCTTCTCGGTTGGCAGGGTTTTCAGGAACGAGTCGATAGACTACCGGCATCTTGCCGACTTCTACCAGCACGACGGCATCATAATAGGCAAGAACCTCACGCTGTCGAACCTGTTTGACACTCTCGCAAAAGTGTACAAGCACCTAGGCATAAAGATACGCTTCAAGCCCTCCTACTTCCCGTTCGTGGAGCCTGCTGCAGAGTTCCTCGCATACTCAGAGAGCAGGGACGAGTGGATAGAGATGGGCGGATCGGGGGTTGTGAGAGAGGAGATAACCGGGGTCAAGAGGAACAAGCTGACAGTGCTGGCATGGGGCATCGGGCTTGAACGAACGCTGCTGATAAGGGATCCGACGATGAACAGCATAACTGAGCTCTATGGCAATAGCATTGGATGGCTGAGGAACAGGAAGTGGTGATGAATTGCCCGTAATAAAGATCAACAAGAGATACCTATTCAGGCTCCTTGAGTCCGGCTTCGATGAGAAGAAGCTTGAGGAGCAGGTGGCCAAGCTTGGCCTGGAGATGGAGGCTGCTGATGCACAGAGCATCAGCATAGAGGTCACGGCCAACAGGCCGGATCTTCTAAGCGCAGTGGGCCTTGCGCGCGCCCTGAGGAACTTCACCCACAAGGCGAAGAAGTTCAGCTACGCCATCTCGGAGAAGGAGCCTGCACTGGAAATAGTAGTTGACAGGAACGTAAAGAACGTGAGGCCTTACGTGGCAGGAGTGGTTGCGCAGGGGCTTAGGCTTGACGATGATTCCCTTGCCGACCTGGTGACGTTCACTGAGAAGTTCTGCGAGACGTATGGCAGGAACAGGCGCAGGGTGGCCATAGGCATGCACAACATGGATGCCATCAGGCCGCCGGTAAGATACAGGTGCGAGTCTGACATAGAGTACGTGCCGCTTGGGGAGACAAGGAGCATGCGCCTAAGCCAAGTGCTTAATACGAGCCGCAAGGGCATCGAGTATGCGCACCTGCTCAGGACGGGGAACAGGGAGCATTATCCTGTGATCGAGGATTCCCAGGGCGTTGCCTCATTTGTGCCGATACTCAATTCGGAAAGGACTCGCGTCACCATGTCGACAAAGAACCTGTTCGTTGACGTGACAGGTACGTCTGAATACGCAGTGAACAAGGCCGTTGAGATCCTCGGCGCCATGCTGCTGGACCTTGGCGCGGATGTGAGGAGAGTAAGGATCATGTACGGAAAGAGGTCCGTGGATACCCCAGAGATGGAGCAGCGCAGCATAACCCTTCCCCTCGCAAGGGCAGAGCGCGAGATAGGGGTTAGGATAGGGTTCGACAATGTCATTTCGCTTGCAAACAAGATGGGATACGAGGCTGCACTGATCGCAAAGAACATACGGGTCACTGTGCCTGAGTACAGGCTCGACGTCATCGATGCCCAGGACATAGTAGAGGACCTCGCAATCGGATACGGATACGAGTACATCAACCCTCAGGCAATAATATCCTCGCAAAGAGGGGGGCTTGAGGAGCGCACCAGGCTGAACAGGGAAGCCGCAGAGCTGATGGTGGGCATGGGGTTCACCGAGTTCGCCAACTCCTACCTCACCAATGAGCAGACCAATTATGTAAAGCCATGCGTGGATAAGAAGAATGACGCCATTGTGCTCAAGAACCCCAAGACGCTTGAGATAGGCATGATGCGCACGTGGCTGCTTCCGTCGGTGCTCAAGAACCTTGGCGCATCTGCGCATGACAGCATGGCGCAGAACGCGTTCGAACTAGACATGGTGTTCTGCGTGAAGAGTGGCAGCGCAGTCGAGTCCTATCACCTGTGCGCAGCGTCAGTGCATCCAAGGTCCAACTTCAACGAGGCAAAGGCATTGGTGGAGGGGCTGCTGTACAAGATGGGGATAAAGCATGAGCTAAGGGAGTTTGGCCATGGCAGCTTCATAGAGGGCAGGTGCGCGGAGATATTGATAGGAGAGGCGCACGCGGGATTCTTCGGCGAGCTGCACCCCGCAGTGATCAAGAACTTCGGCATAGAGGAACCGGGCATTGCGTTCGAGATTGATCTTGAGGCATTGGCAAAGAAAAAGATACGGGAGGACTAATCCGATTCCTTTGGATTGCGGGGGAAGAGATTTGAACTCTTGCATCCACTAAAGGAAACAGGCCCTGAACCTGCCGCGTTTGACCAGGCTCCGCCACCCCCGCATGGTAGAGGTATTTATTCAACAATAATATTAAAGCCTGCTATGCATATGTATTGGTGGTTTCTCTGCTCATAGGACTGGTAGGTGCACCCAACAAAGGCAAGAGCACGCTCTTCTCTGCAATTACATCAGTAGATGCGCAGATAGCCGACTATGCCTTCACCACCATAAAGCCCAATCTAGGAGTTGCGTACGTGGGCAGGAAGTGCGCGGATGTGGGGCTTGGGGTGAAGTGCAATCCCAGGAATTCTGTATGCTCAAAAGGCATCAGGCGCATGCCGATAAACATCGTTGACGTTGCAGGGCTTGTTCCAGGCGCGCATATGGGCAAGGGCATGGGCAACCAGTTCCTAAATGACCTGATAGGCGCAGATGCACTTATACAGGTAGTTGACTTGAGCGGGAGGACCGACATAAACGGCAACATGGCAGAGGGCAGCGACCCCGCTGCAGAAGTGATCATGGTGCGCGACGAGATAACTGAATGGCTTGCCGACATAATCCACAAGCACATTCCAAAGCTCTCAAAGAGAACTGATGGGGACCAGGCCCTGGCTGAGCTGCTTTCCGGGCTGGGGGCATCCCCGGGGCAGATGCGCGACGCGGCTGACAGAAGCTACCTTTCCCTGTCTGCCATCGCATGGGACAGGGATGCTACAAGGCGCTTTGCGGCCGAGCTGCTGAAGATCAACAAGCCGATTATAGTAGCTGCAAACAAGATGGACCGGGCCCAGCAAGGCGCCCTGGAAAGGCTCAGGGAGAGGCTGCAGGGAATGCAGGTGTTCGGATGCTCAGCTGCAGTAGAGCTCGCACTGGTAAAGGCTGCGGCAAAAGGCATCATAGATTATCTGCCAGGATCTACGGATTTCTCAGTGACAGGAGACGTGGATCCAGACCAGAAGAAGGCTCTTGCGTACATGCGCAGCTATATAGCGTCAAGCGCAGGCACCAAGGTTGCAGACCTGCTTAACGATGCAGTGTTCAAAGCGCTTGGCAAGATTGTCGTATATCCGGTGGAGGATGAGACCAGGTATACGGACCATGCAGGCAACGTTCTCCCGGACGCACTGCTCATGGACGCAGGCTCCACGGCATATGATCTTGCGGCAAGGATACACAGCGATATAGCAAAGGGCATGAAGTACGCCATTGACGCGAAGAGCAAGATGAGGCTGCAGAAGGAATACGTATTAAAGGACGGTGACGTGATAAAGATCGTCAGCGCCAGGTGATGTAGATGGGAAAGATGGCGCTTGTAGTGCAGAATATAGAAAGGGAGGGACCAGGGCTCATAGCCTCGGTTCTGCGCGAGAGGGATCTTGGCTACGATGTTGTTGGTCTGAGTAGGGGAATGCGGCTCCCGAAGACCGCTGAGAAGTACGGATGCGTGTTCATGATGGGCGGCCCTCAGAGCGCCAACGACGCCACTGCAGCAATGGTAGAGAGGCTGGAGCTTGCAAGGTCCGCAATCAGCTCTGGGATCCCATTCCTGGGCGTATGCCTTGGGATGCAGATGGCGGTAAGGGCCTGCGCAGGATCAGTGCACAATGCGCAGGTAAAGGAGATTGGCTGGAAGGACGCCGTGAGCGGCTCGTACTTTGAGATAGAGCTGACTTCGCATGGAAGGGCCGATCCCCTGTTCAACGGCCTTTCAGACAGGCTAAAGATATTCCACCTCCACGCAGAGACGGTAACGCTGGCAAGCGGAATGACGCTTCTTGCTACAGGCAAGACGTGCGCAAACCAGGTAGTGCGGATAGGCGATGTGGCATATGGACTGCAGGGGCATCTTGAGCTTACAGAGGAGATGTTTGGCACATGGCTCAATGACGATCCAGAGCTGAAGGGCCTTTCGCGCAATGAGCTGGAGTCCGACTACAGGGCTGTGAAGGACGAATACGAGTCGAACGGGCGCGGTCTGCTCTCGAATTTCCTTGGCATAGCAGGCCTGTGATACACTGCGGCGCGCGAGGCGAATTACCCGTCAGTCTTCCTTGAATAGGAGAGTATGGCGAATGCCTCTATCACTATTATCAGGGTTACGACAGGCAGCGCTATCGTATTGCTTATCAGCGAGGACAATTGCATGCCGTTTGGCGACAGGTAGTCGAGTACCACTGACAGCACCAGTATGGTAACTATGTACACCACTGCAGCGTACACTCCGTTCAGAAGGCCGCTCTTTACGCTCGACTTCATGCTAAACGACCTGGTGCCGACCTCCGCGCCTATGATTGCGCCCACTATAAGTGGCAGGACGAATATGCCCGGAGGATTGAACAGAAATCCCATGTACAGCCCAAGCAACGAATATATGGGGCTATGGACAGGGACAAGCGCGGTGTATGAGAGCACGAACCTTACAACAACGGCTATAAGCAGAAGCATTATCCACACGAACATCGGCTCCCCGATATCCACGTTGCTGGCATGCTTGGATGCGCGACGCTCTTGGGCAAGCGCCTGGGGCCCTGCGGCTTTCTTAGCCTTGTGCTCGTAGTTGCGCCCGACGTCTTCACCCTCGTCATCGTCTTGCGATGCATCGTCGAGGTCTTCCTCTTCCTCATCAGCGTCTTTATGGGCCTTTTCGCGCATGTTAGGGATTCTGGTTCAATATTTAAATAGGATACGGTTGCAGATATTAGCGGTATTTATGCAACTTGCAACACCGCAGAGCAGCGCAGGGGTTCTGAGCTTCTATGATGCCCCGGAGAAAGGACCATCAATGAACCCAAGGATAGTTCTTGCCGTAGTGGCAGTGTTCGTAGTGGCAGTGATAATACTAGACCATGCGCTATTGCTGTAGCGCATTCATGCGAGAGTGAACGTATCCCTCTTCTTCTCCAGCACGTCGCCGCTCTCAGCGAGCAGATACAATACGGCCCTTGCACCATTCTCTGGCATCCCAAGCTCCTTTGAGAGCTCGGCCACCCTGTAGCCCCTCTCCCTCAGCTTTTTAAGTATCACCGACCCATACCTGTCGAAGTAGTTCCTTATGACTATGTAGAACTCCCGATCCTTGCTAAATGACCTGGTGCCGAGCACCTGGCCCCTCCTTATGCTCTGCTCTAGTATAAGTGACACCCTGCTCGTCTCTGCCTCGCTAGAGAGCACTACGAAGCCGTTCTTCTCCAGCGATTCTATGTCCTGGTCGCGTTCCTGCCCCTTCTGCCTGGCTGCCGAGGCTATGGAAGTCTTGAATGAAGGGCTGAAAGGCGCAGGCTGCTGAGGCGCCGCTGGTTTCTTCCTCATCAGGTACCTGTCGTACACCTGCTTTGATATGCTGTATAGCTCCCTGCCGTTCTTCCTGAACTTGCCAACCACCCCCGATAGTATCAGCATCTGGAGCGTGCTCCTGTCCTTCTCGTCGAGCACCTTGTTTATGTTATCCGTGGTCCTGTTCTCGTACCTTATGGTGTCTATCTTCTTGAGCACCTCAAGGTCCTGGTCCGAGAGCTGCGCTGTGAGCTGCGGCTGCTGTGACTGCAGCTTAACTGCAGGCTCGCTGCCCTCTCCAGACAGCATTGATCCCACATCTGAACTCTTCACGAATATGTACGATCTGCCCTTTCCCCTGAAGAAGCCTACCTCGTCGCTCTCGGCCAGGCCAAGTTCGCTTACAACGTCCTGCGGTATGTACACCACTAGCCTGCCCTTCTGCGACTTGAACACCTTCGCCATAATACCCTACCTTTTATAAAACGTCGACACTATAATGGTGAAGATAAAGTAATAAAACAGTGCTTTTTGATGACATTGAAGGCAAAGAAACAGATATACGATAATGTACATGGATACATAGGCATTACCGAAGAGGAGCTTGCTGTTGTAGACACTCCTCTGTTCCAGCGATTGAGGAACGTGATGCAGCTGGGGCCGGCAAACCTGGTCTATCCAGGGGCAACGCACACGCGCTTCGAGCATTGCCTGGGCACTATGTTCATGATGGACCAGTTCCTGAGATACGCCAGGAGCTCAGGGGAACCTATAACTGACGATGATGACACGGTGCAGATGATGAGGCTAGCCGCTCTGCTCCATGACATTGGGCATTACCCCATGTCGCACACAGTTGAGCATGTTATAGAGAGGGTCATGGGGGGAAGGGGGCATGCTGAGTTCGGAGCCGCCCTTGTGCGCAGCTTCTACGGCGACGCACTGTCGAATTACAAGCCGCGCGAGATATCAGACATGATATGCGGCAAGAGCAAGGGAGTGTTCGGCATGCTCCTCTCTTCTGCCTTCGATGCCGACAAGGTGGACTACCTGCTCAGGGACGCGTACCATACAGGTGTGGCGTACGGCAACGTTGGTGTGCAGAGGCTTGTGCTAACGGCGTCGTTCGAGAAGGGCAGGATAGTGTTTGACAAGGACGAGGAGGTTGTGGAGAACTTCCTGCTGGGCAGGTACCACATGTACAGGTCAGTGTACCATCACAAGACAGTGGTGGCGTTCTACGCGATGATGGAGAGGATATTCAGGGGCCTTGTGGATGAGGGGTTCATAGTGCATCCTGAAGATCTCCTCAAGCACGCAGACGAGCAGTCCATTGCGGCGTACGATGATCACATGGTGTACGCAGCTATGCACACATACTCTGGAACTGGCGGGGATGCGCAGCTAAGGGAGCTGGTGAGGATGTTTCTGGGCAGAAAGCCCCTCTCAGCGGCATTCATAAACCCTGTGCCAGGAGTGCGCGACCCGTCGCGCGCAAACCTGCTTGTCAGGGGTATGGAGTACGACGACAGGAAGATAGAGAGCTTTGCCCAAAAAGCAGATGTTCCTGCCGAGTGGATCTTCCCGGTGTACCTACGTGATCTTGGGCTTGTTGACGACAAAACGCCAATTTTCATCAGGGACTGCGGATCTATGCGCAGTGTGCAGGGAGGCAGGGGGCTGGTCATGCACATGGTCGGCAAGGAGCGCCTATACGACGCAAGGATATATGTTCATCCCAGGCACAAGCGCAGGATGGCTGCGTATATGAGGAGATATGAATGAGAGACTCGCCGAATATGGCACTGAAGACCGATTTTGTGAGCGCAATAGCCATGGCGGTGAAGGAGCTTTATCCGGATTCTGCGATAGGAGAGGCGCAGATTGCGGCCTCCATATCAGCGCCTAAGAAGGATTTTGGCGACATTAGCAGCTCTATACCGCTGCGCCTTGCAGGCATTGCAAATAAGAGACCTAACGAGATAGCGGTTGAGATTATATCCCACATTAGGCATGGACATGAAACCCTCATCAAGTCCCTGAAGGAATCTGGAGGATACATCAATGCCATAGTGGACGAGACTAAATATGCAGATATGGTCACCCTGGCAGTCTGGGAAGAGGGAGACAGGTATGGATCCAGCGATATGGGCAGCAGTGCCAAGGTCATTGCCGAGTTCCCTGCAGTGAATCCGAACAAGCCCTGGCACATAGGCCACCTTAGGAATGCACTAATCGGAGACTCAATATCAGACATACTGGAGTTCTGCTCTTACAAGGTGGAGAGAGAGGACTACATAGACGACCTGGGCCTTCAAGTCGCACAGAGCCTGTGGGGATATCTGAAGCTTGGCGCGCAGCCTGACAAGAAGTTCGATCAGTGGCTTGGCGAGCAGTATGTTGAGGTTAATCGCAGGATTGAATCGGATGACGTGAGGAATGAGGTCGCTGCGCTGCTCAAGGCGCTAGAGGAAGGCACTGGAGAGCAGGCTGAGCTTGGACGGGAAATATCGCATAAGTGCGTTGAGGCCCAGTACCAGACAGCCTCATCTTACGGCATATACCATGACGTAATGATATGGGAGAGTGACATAGTCAGGGCACGGCTGCTCGATGCTGCTATAGACGTGGGGCTAAGGTCCGGGGCACTGGAAAAGAGGACCGAGGGCAAGAATGCAGGATGCATAGTTGTGGACCTGGAGAAGATCAGGGGCTTCGCAAAGGACTTCGACAATCCGGAGGAGCACGAGAAGGTCATAGTGCGCAGCGACGGCACTGCAACATACATAGCCAAGGATCTCGCATTCCACATGTGGAAGCTAGGCATACTGAACCCAGGGTTCAGGTACAGTGATGCTAGAGTAAGCAACTGCGGAAGGAGGATATTCTCTACTGGAAAGGATGGATCTGCCATGGACTTTGGCCATGGCGCTGCTGTGATCAACATCATAGGATCTGAGCAGCGCTACGCACAACTCATGCTCAAGGCCATAATCGGGCTCATGGGATATGAAAAGGAAGCTGCGGGAATAACGCACATACCATACGGCCTGGTGAGCGTTGCGGGAGGCTCGCTTAGCGGCAGGCAGGGCGGGTGGATCGGGGATGGCAAGGCATATACTGCAGACGTTCTGCTCTTAGAGTCGTGCGCAAAGGCGCTTGAGATGACAAGGCTAAGCAAGAGGATCTCGCAGTCGGCCAACGTCAAGACGATATCTGATGCAATAGGCAGGGCTGCCATAAAGTTTGAGTTCCTCAGAGTAGCTGCACAGAGCGCAGTAGTCTTCTCATGGGAGAAGGCGCTTAGTTTCGAGGGCATCAGCGGGCCGTACTGCCTGTACAGCTACGCTCGCGCGCGTAGAGTGCTTGAGAAAGGAGGCTACATGTACAATAAACCCGCAGGGCATGGAGCAATGGCCACGCGCGGGGCGGACTTTGAGCTCATAAAGGTGATAGGCGCTGCGCGTGACGCAGTGGAGAAGGCAGGCGCAAATCACAGCCCGAGCGTTATAGCAGACTATGTCACACAGCTTGCAACGTCGTTTAGCACATTCTATGAGGGTATGGCGGTTATTGGCAGCCATGAGATGGAGTTCAGGCTTGAGCTGGTGAACGCATATGCAGTCACAATGAAGAACATGCTTGGACTGCTAGGCATAGAAGTAGTGGAGGAGATGTGAGATGGCGCTGAGCGCCTGCTTATCTTGAGAGCATCATCTTCAGTATTGCCATGCGCACCGGGACCCCGTATGCCGCCTGTCTGAAGTACGCAGAGTTATCCAGCATGTCTATATCACTTGATACCTCGTCCATGCGTGGCAGTGGGTTCATTATGGTTACTTTGCTGCCGGCCCTCTTCATGAAGTCTGAGTCTATCCTAAATGCGCTGGTGAAGCGCTCTGCCTGTGCAGGATCCTCGAACCTCTCTTTCTGTATGCGGTTTATGTATATCACATCAGAGGCTATGGCTTCGTCAAGCGACTGCGCCTTTCGCGCCCCTGGGCTTCCTGCGCCAGTCAGATCTGCGCATATGTTGTCAGGCATCTGGAGCTCCTTTGGCGCTATGAAGGTCATCCTGTTTCCGAACATGGAGAGTGCGTAGGCAAGTGAGTGCTCGGTCCTGCTGTTCTTAAGGTCGCCTACTATTGCTATGTCAAGGCCTTCAAGAGTGCCTTTCTCCTTCCTTATGGTGAACAGGTCAAGAAGGGCCTGAGTTGGATGCTCCCCTGAACCGTCTCCGGCATTGATAAGCGGGACCCTGGAGAACCTTGCGGCTTCTGCAGCGGCGCCTGCCTGGCTGTGCCTCAGCACTATCACATCGGAGTATGCCGAGACCACGCGGACTGTATCGGCAAGGCTCTCGCCCTTCATCACTGATGATGACGCCTTGTCAGCAAAGCCTATTATTCCGCCGCCCAGCTTCTGCATGGAGCTCTCGAAACTCAGCCTTGTCCTGGTGCTGGGCTCGTAGAACAGCGTCGCCATGATCTTGTTCTGAAGGACCTGTTGAGGGCCGCCGCTGGAAAGCGCAGAGTTCATCACCTCTGCATCATCAAGTATGCACTCTATGTCCTTTCTGGAGAAGTCCCTTATGGACAGCAGGCTCTTTCCAAAAAGAGGGTTTTGTGAATCTGATTTCCCGCTTGTCCCTGGCATGAGCATCTATAGTATTGCCTGCGAACTGTATAAAATGGTTGCGTAACTGCCATGGCCGGTGCAGTAGTAGCGTCAGTATGGACCTGGACCTGCCTTTGGCCAGTTAAGCGCTGAGCTTGGCATCTCCACCCTGTTGCCGGATTCCCTGAACGCGCTCATCCTGCTGTACGCTGAGAACATCATCGATATCACAAGAAGCATGCCGGATGGCAGGAAATAGTCTACTTCAGTGTTGAGGTACTCGTACACAACCAGGAACAGAGACGCGAATATTATCATGAACGCTATGCCAAAGATTGTTGTGGACCTGCGCGTAACGCCGTAGGATGCGAACAGCCCGAAGAGTATTATGAACGCCATGGACAGCGGAGCGTAGTAGAGCTGATTTATGCTTAGTATGAAATGCAGTACGCCCTCATTGAGCGCTGCGGTGCTTACCGAGACTATCTGAGGATATCCGAACACGCCAAGCACTGCGGAATTCACTATTAGAAGCACTGATGCAAGCATTGAGAAAGAATTATGCACGCCTCCTTCACTCACCCTGGCCTGCGAAGTGCTATCCTTCTTCAGCACAGCATCTATATCTGTAAGGCAGTAGAACTTGCCCTCATGCTCCATTATGTCAACATAGCAGAACGGGAGCTTGCATATCTCACATGTTGTGTATGCCATTCTCCACGGATGGTTCACGCAGTACTGCTGCTCCTGCTGGACTGAGGTCGAAGGCTGCATGGCTGTGGCTGGCTGCTCCTGCTGCTGGAACGACAAGCCCCTGTTCTTGAATATCAGTAGGTCATGTACGTTCTGCTGGTCTGCCAAACCCAACCACCCCTGCTCACATTCCCACCGTAAATAGGATCATTGATGAAATCTAGATGCGGCGCGCGCGGCCTGCTCTGCCTTTCGCTGGAATACGCCCTTGTGCTTTCCGCTGCTTATGCAGTAGTGTACCTTCCTGCGCGTCATGAACTTTATGTCCTTGTTGTTCATATCTGTGCCGTAGCGTATGACTCGCTCGTCCTCCACGGCCTTGTTCCTTGGAACATTTCTTCCGCAATTGTCGCATCTAACGAGTGGTTCGCTTCCTCTCAATAGAACACCTTGTCTTTATATTAAGAGGTATCCTTCTCATATTTAAATATACTACCATCAATAATGTATACATATATCAGGTGCTTTGCATAAGGATTCTTGTCGTTAGCAACATACCTGGCGAGACGGACAGGGCCACATCGTCGCTGGAGATAGAGGGTGCCACAATAGTGGCAAAGGAGGTGTCTGGCGACGCTAAGGGCCTAGCCAGGCAGTCAAGCGATGCCTTCTCATCTGGCAACTACGATTTCATGGCAGTGATAGCGGACAATCCTGCAGCAGCAGACATCGCATTCAGGAAACACGATGGAATAACATCCACAGTGTGCAGGGATATTGACGATGCTAAGAATGCCAGGGAGGCGGAGGAGGTTAATGCCGTCGTACTCAAGGGCAGCGAGGATGACATTGCAGGCATAATACGCGCATTCGCAAAGGGCACAGGACTTGCAGGCAGCATCAAGGCGAAGATACCTAGCGCGCCAAAGGCTGTGCAGCACAAAACAGAAGAGCCCAGGCCTGCAAAGCGCTTCGAGGAGCATGAAGCAGAGGTTCAAAGGCCGAGAAGAGCAGGAGTGGGCGGATGGATAAAGGATGCGCTTGGGATAATGGATGATGAGCCCAGGGGCGCGAAACACAGTGGTGAGTCAGATGGATCGTGAATGCGGCAGTCTAACCAGGGACCTGCTGCCGGCAGTAAGGGCGTATACGGCAGAACAGCTCAGCCGCAAGTACAACCTAACGCAGACAGAGATAGCAATGAGACTTGGTATAGCGCAGGTTGCAGTTAGCAAGTATCTCAACGGGAAGTATTCCAGCAAAGTAAAGAGCATGAAAGACAGGATAGGGAGGAGCAATAAGGCAAATGAGGTCGTAGGCAGAGTTGCAGGTATGACGAGTGCAGTAGCTGTAGGAAGCGTGATAAACGAGCTATGCACGGCATTGCTATCTGATGGTTCGGTGGTTTGAATGGCAGAGGAACTCAATCCTTTCAAGGAAGCACAGGAGCAGCTCGACGAAGCTGCAGAGATAATGGGTCTGGATAGGACTGCTCACGCAATACTCAGGGAGCCAAAGAGGCAGGTGATAGTAAACATACCGGTCAAGATGCGTGACGGGAGCGTCAAGGTGTTCAATGGCTTTAGAGTGGTCTACAACGACGCCAGGGGCCCTGGAAAGGGCGGCATAAGATTCCACCCCAAGGAAAGCCTTGACACTGTAAAGGCGCTTGCTGCATGGATGACGTGGAAATGCTCTCTAGCCAACATACCTTTCGGAGGAGGCAAAGGAGGCGTGATATGCGACACCAAGTCGATGAACGCAACAGAAATAGAGAACCTGTCCAGAGGCTACATAAGAGCGATACGCAAGTTTATAGGACCAAAGATAGACGTGCCGGCCCCTGATGTGTACACTAACCCGCAGATAATGGCGTGGATGCTGGATGAGTACGAGGAGATGGTGGGACATGATGAGCCAGGAGTGATCACAGGAAAACCAGTTGAGCTCGGAGGCAGCGCAGGCAGGTACGACTCCACTGCAATGGGCGGGATGTACGTGCTCAGAGAAGCTGCCAAGATGCTCAAGCTTGACCTGAAGAAGACGAAGATAGCGATACAGGGATTCGGCAATGCAGGGCAGTTCGCGTTCCAGATAGCCAAGGACATGGCCGGCGCCAATGTAGTAGCCATAACAGATTCCGAGGGAGGAGTATACTCGCCTAAGGGCCTTGACTACAAGAAGCTGAACGAAGCAAAGACCAAATCAGGGAGCGTAAGCGAGTATGAAGGCAAGGGAGCGCAGAAGATAACAAACGAGGAGCTCTTCGATCTTGACGTTGATGTGATAATACCTGCAGCAATAGAGAACGTCATAACCAAGAAGAACGCGGACAAAGTGCGCGCCAGGATGGTGCTCGAATTGGCCAATGGGCCAGTGACCCCAGAAGCCGACAGGATACTGTTCGAGAGGGGCATACTTGATATGCCCGACTTCCTTGTCAATTCGGGAGGGGTCATAGTATCGTATTTCGAGTGGGTGCAGGACATAGACGGCTACTACTGGTCAGAGAGTGACGTGTACAAGAAGCTTGACACAATAATAACAAGGTCGTTCAACGACGTGTTCAAGACACAGGCAGAGTACAAGGCAAGAAAAAAGAAGATAAGCCCCAGGATGGCTGCATACATAGTGGCGGTTAGCAGGGTTGCCACAGCCATGAAGGCCCGCGGATGGTACTGAGGCGTGAGCTAAAGGATCTGAGCAGCAGCGCTTAGTGCGAGATTCCTGCATGGGTCTTTGGAGGTGGCATATCGCGCCTGCTATAGTGGTGAAGCATCCATATACAGCATGCTGCGCCTATCGCCACGGCCGCAGCCACCAATCCCTCCCACGAGTATTGCGAGGATGCACGCGAACCCTGTGGAGCTGTGCTCACAGGCACAGACGTTGTGGGCAACGATGTTGTCGATCGCACTGTTGGAATTGCATCGAATAGACCGGCAATGGAATTGGAAGGCAGAGAGTAAGACACCGTGCAGGCCGATGGATTTGTTACAAACGGATATATCTTAGTCCATACGCCGCTCTCAAGCCTGAACGGCTGCAGCAATGTCGCATTCGTATTGCATGGGTACGCCTCTGTTAGATTAACTGCTGTTGCAGGGCGTATGGAGAGTGCAAATGAACTTATGCCAGCATATCCAGGTATGCCGGAGCCACTGGAGTACGACACTATACTAACGTTCTCGTTCTTGCTGCTGGATGAGTTTGAGGTTATTTGTGCAACGATTCCCATGCCAAGAACATCTATGTTTAGGGCTTCGCCTGACGATACGCCATAGCTGCCATGAATGGATGTGCCGCT
>DAHVAU010000005.1 GCA_027314465.1 Microcaldota archaeon | reverse complement strand
GTGCCTGAGGGCATGTTGGCCAGCTTGATTAACGATCCGGCCCTGCCTAATAGCTCTGCAGCCACCTTATAATCGACCAGGTAGGTTATGTTAGGCATGAGCTTTTTTGTAGAAGCCTCAAGGTAGCGGTCAAGGCCCTGCTGGGCTTGCAAGATGTAGAGCTCAAGGTCTGCGAGAGCCTTGAGCTGCTCGAATTCCTCAGGGGTGGGGTCGCGGCCTATGCTCACTGATGCCTGCTGGCTTACGGCTTGAGCTGCAGTGCCAAGCAGCGCAGAGAGCTTCTCTGCATCCATTGACTTCTTGTCGGCGCCGAACTGCGAGATGAACTTTGCATAGGTGATCTGGTTTGCAAGCCGCAGCTCAGGGAAGAATATGCCATACCACTCCTCCAGCTTCTCGTGCACAAGATTCCTTGTCTTCTCCAGCTCATTGTACGATGCGATTGCCTGGGCTATTGAGTGCTCATTGCCCGAATATGCGCTGCTAAGGCTCTCCCTTGCCAGTCCCAGCAGGCGCTGCCTCTTCTCTTCTGGGCTCTCCTTCATCAAGCAGAACTACCTCAGCTACTATAATGATGATAAGTAATAATAAGGTGACATTTGATTGCGCGCAGGGCGCGTAGGGTGAAAAAATAAGTAGGTGGCGCGTGAGGTCATCACGCGCCGATTGGGATTGGGTATGTTGGGTCTGTTTTACAAAAACAGCGTGAAATTACAGATGCTTGAGCATTGAACCAAACCCCTATATATACTTAAGCCCTTAATTTTAGTTAGGTATTTAAATTTTATCATATTTCCGGCCCTGCGGACCTGGCATGCCATTGGACCTGCCATGAAAGTATTATAATAATAACATGCATATCCAGTGCATGCCAAACACCAGGCCAAAGGGCCAGAGCGCCATGGAGTACCTGATGACGTACGGCTGGGCGATACTGATTATTGCAGTGGTGATGGTAGCGCTCTATTCGCTGGGGCTGTTCAACTCCGCAAACTCGGCTCCAAGGGCGCAGCCAGGCTCATGCCAGGTGCAGAGGAGCGTCGCAGGTACGAATCTGGAGGGGCAGTGCACGAATGCGATGCCTGAATTCGTGGCGCAGTTCAACGGGCAGAACAGTTACGTAGCTCTTGATCAGATACAGGCTGGGGAGGGGACCGGGTCAGTCTCGTTTGCACTATGGTTCTATGTCATGTCACTGCCTAACAGCTACCCGATGCTGTTCGGAAACACGGCCAACTCCCCAAGAAACGGGTATGACATGTTCATAGGCGGACCAGGCTCGGGAGTGAAGGGCGAGGCCGTATCGGAGCGGTTCTATGGCGGTTCCAGGACTCCCCTATACGGCACACCAAGCAGCATCGGACCAGGGAGCTGGTATTTTGCAGTAATAGCATACAACGGGGTTACAGCTAGCCTGTACATCAATGGCGTACTTCAGGAATCCGCAGCGTCCTCAGGATCCATAGCTTCGAATGAGATAATGGAAATAGGTAGCAACGGCGCAGCTGGGGAGTATGGGAATTACCAGATATCCAATTTCCAGGTTTACAATACGTCGCTCTCAGCTCCTGAGGTTAACGCGCTTTACGATGAAGGCATAGGCGCAGTGCCGATAGATGTGCAGAACCTTGTTGGATGGTGGCCGCTCAACGGCAATGGGAACGACTATTCCGGCTATTACAACAACGGAGCGCTCAGCGGAGTGTCTTTCACTTCAGCATGGGTGTCAGGTTACACGCCTCCATGAAGCGCTCGCAGAGCACGTGAAGCACAGGCTTATTTCTACAGCTACCTATTTGCAAAAAGAGCGTGGCGCGCCACATATTCGCAAAGCGCATCTGTCTTAACGCGCTCCTGGACCTTGGAATCCCTGTCCCTTACGGTCACGGTGCCGAAGTTCGGCGATGACTCATCAACGCTGTCGAAATCCACCGTAATGCACAGCGGCGTGCCTATGTCGTCCATGCGCGCATACCTCCTGCCTATTGACCCGGAGTTGTCGGCGAATACCCTAAGACCGGAAGCGCGCAGGGCTGCCAGGGCCTTTGCAGCCTGGGCCTGGAGCTTCTCGTCCTTCTGAAGCTGGAACACAGCCGCAGTGAACGGTGCCATCCATGGCCTTAGCCTAAGCACTGAGCGCTCGGCGTCCTTTGCGTAGAACAGATCAAGCATCATCCATATGTTCCTGTCAACACCGAAGCTCAGCTCCAGCACGTTAGGCATTATCCTCTTGCCGTTAACGCTCACCGAGAGGTCCTGGCTGGATCCCTTTGTGTGGGACGAGAGGTCGTAGTCGCCGCGGTAATGCAGGCCCCCCACTTCCTTGAATCCGCCCCAGCTTCCCACATCGACCTCTATGTCCATATGCAGCTTGTTGTAGAACGCCTTCTCATCCCCGCCCTTCTCAAGGAACCTGAGCTTGTCAGCAGGCACCCCCAGGGCCTTTGTGTAGAACTCCTGTATCATGCCCATGTGATAGGCGTAGAACTGCGGTATGCCAAGCTCCCCTGGCAGTCTGTCTACCTCGCTAGTTACCTGCTTCTTAGTGGCGTATGGTATTACTGTCACCTTGGTGTGCGAGTAGTGTGCGATGTCAGGCTTGAAGTCGTCTGGATCGAAGAATATCTGCAGCTCTGCCTGCGTGAGCTCCCTGAGCCTGTACAGGCCCTGCCTTGGAGAGATCTCGTTGCGGTACGCCTTGCCTATAACGGCAAGCCCCATTGGCAGGCTCTTTCTAAGAACATTGAACTCCCTGTAGAAGTTAAGGTACGCTGACTGCGCCGTCTCAGGCCTGAGAGACCCCTTGTCAGACTTCTCAGGGCCCAGATACAGATCTATCATCATGTTGAAGGGCTTTGAGTTCAGAAGAGCGCCTGCGCACCTGGGGCACTTGACCTGGTTCTTGTGTATCAGCGCATCAATCTGCGCAGGGCCAGCTCCCTCTGACACGTCTATCTTGAGCTCTGAGAGCAGAACGTCGGCCCTGAAATACGTGTGGCACTTGCTGCAGCCGACAAGTATGTCATTGAATCTGGCAGCATGTCCCGAGGCCACAAGCGGCCTTTCCGGAAGTATGTTAGATCCCTCTATCAGGTAGTAATCATCACTGCTCTCAACGAAATACGATAGCCACAGCTGCTCGAACCTCCTCTTGAGCAGCGTGCCCAGATGCCCGTAGTCATATATGCCTGCAACGCCTCCGTAGATCTCTGCGCTCGGCCAGAAGAAGCCCTTGCTCTTTGCATATGCTATAATGTCATCGATCTTCATCGTTGCACCATACGAAGCGCCTATGGGACGCACAACAGATTATGTTTGAAAAGATATTAATATACGTTCAGTGAGATAATAGCTGGTAAGGTTAGTTCTTATGCCGGAACAGAAGCTAGGCCTCAAGCTCAGCGACCTCGAGGATGACGTCGTAGTGGCAGCCGAGGCAGGCTCTGGCAGGCTTGTGATTGTCAAGCATGGCGGAAGAGTATACGCGCTGGACGCCAAGTGCACCCATGAGAGCGGCGAGCTTGGCCAGGGCTACATAGACAATGATGAGCTCATATGCTCCGTGCACAGCGGGGCGTTTGCGCTTGAGAGCGCAAAGGCGAGCGAGAATACCCCGTGGGTTACGGACCTGCGCCCCTACAGAACCAGAGTAGACGGCCCCACAGGGGAGATATACGTAGAGATATGATCATGAAAAACGAGAGACTGCTTAAATCGATCGCACAGGCCAGAGTGGCAAGGCTGCTTGAGATTGCCAAGTCAAGGACAGTTACTCTCGGGGCAAGCGACAGGCTTGCGAAGAGGTATGTAAGCATAGCGCAGGACATAACAACCCACTACAGGCTCCCCGCAGACAGAACCATGAAGACGCAGGTATGCAAGGCCTGCAAGTCCATGCTTATACCTGGCTCCACATGCTCGGTTAGGCTCGTAGGGCACGTTGGATATGTTGTGCTCAGGTGCAGGTGCGGCGAGGAGAGGCGCGTATTCTACAAGTAGGCTTACGTAACGCCCAGCTTATGCAGCAGGAAGCTGGCGAAGTCAAGAACCTTGTCGCTGTTTCCCAGCGTGGCTATGTTCCTGTCGAAGTCCATGTCCTCCTTTGATGCAACCCCGTGGTAGAGTATTACCAGCCTGCGCGTCTCCTCGTCGCGCGGCATCGATGTCTTGACTCCTGAGACGACGTTTGCGCGGGCTATGATCTTTATGGCATTGCCAAGCGCAGCTATGGGCTTGGCGCGCATGGAGAACAGCTTCACCGTATCTAGCAGCGGCCTGAAGTCGTAGAGCTTGTACGAATCAATCCCGTTGCCGTCTATTAGAAGCAGCGCATCGAAGTCGTCAGGATTTATCCTTGCAGAATTAAGGTCCGGCTTGTACACTGCGCCGTGCGAGCCCACGCAGTCATGCGTGGAGTAGCTGGTTATGACGGTCTGCACGTCCCACTTGTCGAACATCATCTTCAGCGTTGAGACTGACTCATCCCTGAAGTCCTTTGGGGCTATGAGCATGGCGACTTTCATGATCTAGCATTTGCTCTCAAGGATTATAAGGCTGCCGTCAGCGGATTCCGTGCGACAGCCTCCTTGCGATCAGCAGGTACGATACGATTCCGGCTAGCGCGATTGCGGCAAAGACCTCCATGTCGAACACGGATATGAAGCTTATCCTTACGCCGCTGCTCTGGCGTATGCTGGTATCCATAGTCTCGCCCGCATAATCTGCGGCTATAGTTGCAGCCCCGTACGGCACGTTCTGTAGTGTTATTGCGCCCTGGCTTCCCGAGTACAGCGTCCTGCTCGTGCCGTTAAGGAACACAAGCTCCAACGACGCGTTGACAGGTATGCCGAACACGTCGGATGTGCGTATGTTGAGGTCATACACAGGCAGGCTCACGTATGCAGTGCCAGGCGAACTGACGCTTATATTCCTGTTCACATAGAGCATGGTCCCCTTATAGTATGCGGCCGATATTCCGTAGACCTTGCCGTCGAAAAGGAAGGTGCTGTTCCCCAGTGACTGGTTCCCCGCGTAGAAAGCCGTGACGTTTATGGGGGCTCCGATGTTGTCTGTGCCCATTATGCGTTCAAGCGACTGCTGCCTGAACACTGACCCCAGGTCCAGAGGGCCGGTCACTTTCACTGTCAGATTTGGGCTGCTCTGGCCATCGCTCCACGAGAAGAATGCAAGCCTGGTAGTGGCATTGATCTGGTGGTAAGTGCCGTTTATGCCTATTCGGGCAGTAGAGCCGTTAGCATACCACCCGCCGCCGTGAACGCTGCCGTACATTGACGAGGCGTTTACAAGGTACTGGTCCTGCCAGTTGGCGGTCACTGACCTGTGGCCTGATGCGACCAGCACTGAAGACCGATTGGCGCTCCCGTCGCTCCAGTTCTCGAAGACCCACCTGTGCGACGCCCCGGCATAGACAACATTTGAATTCACGAAATACCTTACTGAGCTGTTCGCGGCATACCACCCGCTGCCGGTGGTGTTGCCAACCCCTGAGAGCACGTCTATTAGGTACTGCACCTGCCAGTTTGCGATCTCAGTCACATTGCCGAACAGAGTAACGTTGGCAGCGGCTGCCGGGCCCGTGTACGCAGAAATGCCGTAGCCAGACCATCCCCTGAACTCTGCCCTGGTGCCATTGCCTATGCTTATCTGCGATGGGGCCTGGATGGGCGCAGTCTTGTAAGCGATAAATGGAGTGGTGCCTGAAAGGTTGCCGTACCTTGATATTATGTTGAGATCATATCCAAGCTGCCATAGCAGCTCCCCGCTGTTGGGCGTGGGGAGCCCTGAGCCTGCGGCGAAGTAGTCTGCCCTGTTGCCTATCTCTTCAACTCCGTAAGGATTCGGAAGCGCGGAAAGGCTGCCCACTCCATACCCTGAGTACGCATATCCGTACGGGGCTGCTATCCACGTCCCGTTCCTGTATATTGACAGATTTGAGAATATGACTGGCTTGATGACTCCGGAATCTGAGCTCACATTTGCCGCCTCGACGAACGCCACTGCGCCGTTCTGCCCGGAACCAGTGGTCCTTAGGTTTATGCTCCCCAGAGTCTTGTTGTCCATAGTCAGATACCAGGTATCCCCCGTCGAGTAGAAGCCGTAGGTATGGAAGGTGCTGTTGAGCCCGGCAGAGTCATTGGTCCCTACGCTGCCCATGAACTGCGAGTCGTTGCCTGGGTTGAAGTACTCGTAGAACCATTCCGGCGCGCCTTTGGACAGGTACTGGCTCTGCCCGCATCCCGAAGCGGTGCACTGCGACGAATACTGCCCGGACTGGTTTGGTACAAGATATCCGACCTGTATGAATGCGCCGTTCTGCAGCGTCTCGCCCACCCAGAAGGCTATTGATCCGTCGGAGACCGACTGGCCCGTTATAGTCTGTATGGTGATCCTGGCTCCGCTATTGAAGGCCGAACTCTGCCCGCCCCTTGCGCCGGTCTGGAACCAGTACTGCGCCATGACCATGCCAGGCAGCAGCATCAGCACCAGCAGCGCGACCCTATACCCTCTCATGCTCTATACCAATACTATCAAGCTTTTTTATAACCCTTGACCTGGTCTGCGAGTCGATGCTCTTCCACTCTATGACAGCGCATTCTGGCCTGGTCGCTGAGCGCTGCACTGCCTGCTCTATCATGGAGAGATTGTCGCCGCCCTTGGCACTGGCCAGCGCATGCCTGGGCATTATGTGACCGAAGGCATAGCCCTTCTCAATGGCGAGCCTTGTGAACTTGGATGGATAGTGGCCGCCCCCTATGCCTATCACGGCCTTTGCGCTCTCCTGACGCGAGTCGACCATCAGGGCCGCACGGTAGACCAGAAGCCCCAGTTCGCCTGACAGGGCGCTGTTGCCTGGAGGAAGAGTGCCGGCGCCGAACTCGGCGAATAGTGATGGGGTGTTTAGCAGGGGGCCGTGGTGGGTGGCCTCGTATGTCTTCTCGATGCCGCTGCCCGATTCTGACATGAGCTTAAGTACGCATAGCATTGCATATGGAGATGCGACCGATAGCGAATGCGGCTTGCCGCCCAGCCTTGCCTCTTCTCCCCAGTTCCCCTCAGCATGCACTGTGAATGCCGATACGCCTGCGCTGCTGGTATGCCTGCTAAGAAAGATTATGAGGCTTGCTCCCAGGCTATCAAGGGATTCCAGGCCCAGAAGGTCCGGCCCCATGCATCGCAGCTCTATCCCGGCGCTGCGATGCACGCCGTTGCCCTCATCCCGCATGGCGCAGTCCGATATGATCCTGAGCGCTGCGTCGTGCGAGACCGGATCGGAATCAGTATAAACTATCGAGATCATGCCACCAACGCGTTCACGCGCCATAGGGGGCGGTAGGTTATATATTATTATCTGTAATAAAGGTAGTGACTAATTATCTGCGTGGTAGAAATGTTCGAATTGAAGATAGATAATGCCAAGTATTGGAGGGACTGCGTCGAATCCATAGTGAGCCTGGTTGATGAGGGATCATTCAACATAACAAAGGAGGGCATATCGCTAAAGGCAATGGATCCTTCGAGCATAAGCATGGTCTCGTTCTCAATGCCCAGCAAGGCCTTCTCCAAGTACTCTGTGGACAATAACACCAGCGTGGGCCTGAATCTTGAGAACTTCAGCAAGATACTCTCAAGGACAAGGGACCAGGAGGCGCTTGTTATGCGCGACGTTGACAACAAGATACTGCTCGAGTTCATAGGCCCTAGCAGCAGGAGGAGGTACAAGCTGCAGATGATAGACGTGAAGAAGGGCGCTGAGAAGGAGCCAAGCGTGCAGTTCGACGCGCACGTTGAGATAATAGGGGAACCGCTCAAGGACATGATAAAGGACGCGAGCCTTATATCCTCGTACATAGCATTCAAGGCATCAAAGGATCAGTTCGGGATAAGCGCCAGGGGGGACTCAGGGGAGCTTGAGGAGCTGCATGAGAAGGACGGATCGTTCATGAAGAAGGTTGACGTGGAGAAGAACGCCGAGGCAACATTCAATCTGGAGTTTCTGGAGAACATGGTAAAGTCATGCCCAATAGGCAGCCACATAAGCATCGAGCTCAAGTCCAACGAGCCTCTGAGGCTGAACTACAAGATAGGGGACGCAGACATAGCGTATTTCCTGGCCCCTTACATGGAGGAGTAGCGCAGTGCTGCAATGTCCGCGGATATAGAGAGCAGGGTAAGAAAGAGTCTGGTTCTTTTCAAGGACAACGAGAGAAAGATAGCCTCTGCGCAGCTTAGCGAGAGGGAAATGAAGGTCGTAGAGCTCGCCAGGATGTACGCGAGCGACACGCAGTCATGGATAGGCAAGGGCGACTACGTAACCGCATTCTCGAGCATAGAGTATGCGCACGGGCTGCTGGACGCCATAATAAAGACCAAGGGCCTGGATGAGTAGATGATAGTAAGCGAGGGCAGGGCCAGCATACGGGTTGATGGCGGCGTATTCTACAACCCTAAGATGGAAGGGCTTCGCACGCTGTCGGTATCGCTGCTATCAGCCATGGGATCTGAGGGAAAGAGCCTTCTGGATGCGACATGCGCTACAGGCATACGCGCAGTAAGGTATTCCAAGGAGTGCGGCACTGGGCCGATAACGGCGCTTGACATAAACAGGAGCGCATACCTGCTGTGCAGGAAGAATGTATCCGCAAATCACGTAAAGGCGAGCGTGCTGAACATGGGGATAAGGCAGTTCTCTGCGCAGTCAAAGGACAGGTTCGATATAATAGACCTGGATCCTTTCGGCACCCCTGCGCCTTATATACATGACCTGATGAGGCTGAGCCACGACGGCACTGTGCTTATGGTGACTGCCACGGATACGGCCGTTCTGTGCGGCGCGCACGCCAATGCCTGCATTAAGCAGTACGGATCAAGACCTCTGCACAATGAGCTGTGCAAGGAGGCCGGGATCAGGATACTGTGCGGATACGTAGCCAGGGTTGCGGCTGAGTCAGACATGGGCATCACGCCGCTATTATGCGTATCGGACATGCACTACATGCGCGTGTTCCTCAGACTCTCGCAGGGAGCGGCGAAGGCTGTCGAATCCGTCAGGCAGAATGGGATAGGCGGCTTCTGCGCCAGGTGCGCAAACTCAAGGCTGTGGGAAGGGATCGGGAGGCTTGCGGATCCGAGGTGCGCATACTGCGGTTCTGTGATGGAGGGGTTCGGGCCGCTGTGGACGGGAAAGCTGTACAATAGCGGCATACTAAGAAGGATGCGCACTGACAAGAGCGCAGTGCTTGGGATCATAAAGAAGGAGCTTGACGTACCAATGTTCTACTCTGTGCCCGCAATGACCAGGAGGCTCAGGGTCGGGTCCGTATCGCACTACAGGCTGGCAGAGAAGCTCTGCGAGATGGGATTTCGCGCCTCGTTGACGCAGTTCGATAGCGACGGGATAAAGACCGATGCGCCTGCGCCGCAAGTGGCGGAGGCGGTAAGGGCGCTTGTCAAGGCGTAATTAGGGTAAGGCGCCTGAGGGAGAATACCTTCTGAGGGTTTGCTATGTTTCCTATGCCAGCAATCTTGCCTGTGGCCCTTACAAACCTTATGCACGACTCCACCTTTGGCCCCATGCTTCCCTTCTCCAGCGACTTTAGCATCGCAGAAGCCTGGCCTGCGCCCATGCGCTCGATTAGTCTCTGTTCGGGCTTGCCATAATCCCTGTACACCCCATCAACGTTTGTGAGTATGAACAGTGCATCGGCATGGATCTGCGCTGCGAGCAGAGCCGATGTCCTGTCCTTGTCTATAACCGCATTGACGTATCTCTGCCTGCCGCGCTCAACAGCTACTGCTATGCCGCCTCCGCCGCACGCTATTGCAATCTTCCTAGATGCCAGCAGAGCAGCTATCTCATCGGCCTCAAGTATGCGCCTTGGCGGCGGGGATGGGACAACGCGCCTGTATCCCCCTGCAAGCTTCTTTACGGTGATGCCGCGGCTGCGCTCCCTGTCTGCCTGGGCCTTGGTGTAGAACCTGCCTATGGGCTTTGTAGGGTTGCTGAATGCTGCTGCGTGGGGCGAGAC
The DNA here is from genome assembly GCA_027314465.1 of Microcaldota archaeon. Classification (GTDB taxonomy): domain Archaea; phylum Micrarchaeota; class Micrarchaeia; order Micrarchaeales; family CABMGC01; genus JAJZNA01. The sequence goes on along the minus strand of DAHVAU010000005.1, from coordinate 79 downwards.
TGCCACCCTTGTCAGCACCACCTCCACCAGGTCATAGCTGCGCCTTCTCCCCAGCCGGCGCAGTTGCGATGCTATCCCG
>DAHVAU010000029.1 GCA_027314465.1 Microcaldota archaeon | reverse complement strand
CCTGACTGCTCCATGACAAGTTTCACGTCGTCATCGCCTATCTCGGCCTTTACCTTGCCAACCTCCCTTGCCTCTCCTGCCACCTGGAAGCTCCTGTTACCCTGGGCGTCTATGGCAGTGACCTGCGGGTTCTCTATTATGATGTCCATGTCCTTGCCCTCAATGACTACTCTTGTGGCGTCTATCTCCCTGCTCCTTATCCCCATGCTGTCCATCAGCCTCTTGAGCTGCCTGGGGTCCATGTTTGGCATCATGCTATCAGCAGCTAAACTATGCTGCGCAAGAGTTTATAAGCATCATTTGGCATCTTGCAGGCATGTGCCACAGCCTGGGCGCGCCATCAGGGTCATATGATTTTCAGGGAATGTCCACAATTGACGAACAGGCCGGATAAGCCTTCCGACGAAGCACTTCGTCTAGAGAAGAAGTCCCTTAGCACAAATGACGAAATAAGGCGCCACAATTCGGCATCGTTTTAAATACCTTCTCTTTCCCACTATAGCTAGAAATGTTAAGTGTGGTGGAATGAAAACCATAAACGCAAAGAGAATAGCCGCTGTCGCGGCAAGTTTGCTGATGGGTCTTGCATTTGCAAGCACCGGAGGCGTAACCTGGAGCAATATCCCTATAATAAATAATCAGGGACAACCAGTGGTACAGGTAGTAGTCGGTTCAGGCGCAAAACCTAGCGACGGAGTAGTTGCAGCAAACATTGCCGCAGTGCTCGGGAACCTAGCGTTCACAAGCCAGAACGTAACCGCCACCCCTACTGGCCTGAGCAAGGTAAACTGTGTCGTAACGACCCCAACGTGCACACTGTCAAACCAGCAGGTCTGGTTCGGCGTGCAGGGATACACCGGTCCATCAGGATCGTACTCGTTCACGGCATTGATAGGCTCAGTGCTCAACCAGGGAGTGCAGCTTAGTTCGCCTGCAAACACCAAGAGTCTGCAGACCTCTATATACACATTCCCAGAGAGCAGCAACCTGCAGATATCGCCTGTAGCATCTCCTTTCTCAGCACAGGGGAGCGTGCCTACTAATGCGACTGCATACGGCGGGAACTCAGGAGGCCTGACATTCTCCAGCTTTACGTCAAGCGGTCAGGACAACATACTCCAGATAGGCCCATCGCAGTTGCCTGCACTTGCAAACAACTGGGGCTCATACTCTGAGAACGAGTACCTCTGGCTCACGGGATTCCCTGTGTACGACCAGGCTACCGGAAGCTCAGTGGCTCCCGGATTTGCAGTGCTAAGCGCAGGAGGCGCATACCAGGTGGTCTTCAACAAGCCAATACCTGAGCCTTATGTGCAGAGCGGCAACACGATAAACAACGCAGCCATGCAGCTGCTTGGAAAGAACTGGACAGTACTGGGCTACTCGGAGCCATCTGCAACTGCAACCACAACTTCAGTGCAGTACGGAGGCATGCTGACACTTGCAGCATCCCTTGGCTCGATGCAGACAGTATACGTGGGACACAACGTCTCAAGCGGACCATTCACGGTGCAGCTTGAGGACTTGGGTCAGCCTAACAGCAGTGGCACATCAACTGCGGCAGTGGACGTGTTCTTCAACGGAACGCTGACAAACACAACGCAGCTGACTCCAAAGACGACCACGAAGTTCACTGTAAACAAGCAGTCCATATACGTGGACGTGAACCAGACCTTCGCAGGCTTGTACGCATACCAGAAGTGGGCTAAGATGAAGCTGTACTCAAACTTGTTCAATGTAACAAGCGGACAGCCTCTCAACAAGACCAACGCAAAGGGATGGACAGCATACCTTGCATGGACCAATGGCACATCTTCAGGCCACGCCAATGAGCTGCAGAGCATAGACGTAGTCAACCAGACCCCAGTGAACCTGAGGCCTGGAGGAAGCTACAGCTTCGTGACTCCTAACATGACCGCATACAAGGTCAACTTCGTAGGAGACACGCTTGGCACGAACTACGACCCTGTGCAGTTCTCACTATCCTCGATATCCTCAGGAGGAGTGGGCGCGTACCAGAACCTTGGGACTGGCTTCTCGTCAACTGGCACTGTGGGCTACTCGGTTACAAACATAACCAACCAGCCTGCTCAGCTGCTAACAGTTACGAGCCAGATACCTAATGCGTTCACGTACTCGGGCCAGACCGGAAGCTCAGTGGTATATGACCTCACGCCATATGCACTGAACATAGACGCAAATGCAGTCACACCTGGTGGTGCAGGTGCAACTACAACGCCTATAAACGTGATAGTGTACTCGACTCTGGGCAATGCGAACGTGATAAATCCAAACAACCCTCTGACGGTTACCATAAAGGGTTTCCAGACAAAGACGTCTGGGTCTGCAACGACATATCCGGTGCAGGTGGCTTTGCTCCCAGGTGCAACTAACACGATCCCGGTGTCTGTGAACTTCTACAACATAACCAATATATACATGAGCCGCGCGCTTCCGTATATGACCGTGAACGTTGTTGGAGGCGCAGTATCTACAAGCACTGCAAACACACTGGCGCAGCTTGTAAGCGAACCAGAGCCTGCCTTCATGTACTCGCTCTCGAACCAGAACTATGACCAGATGGCACTAGTTGGTGGCTCGAACACGCTGACGTACAACCAGCAGAACGGGCAGCCTTCGTACCAGGGCGGATTCGCAATAACTGCGGCAGCACCAACCCCAAGCCAGGGATCATCGAAGTACTTCACTTACTCAATTAGTGAGTACAACGTGCCGTCCTCGACTGCGAGCTCTGACTCGCTTGCCTTCGGCATCTACAACAGCACGACCGCAGGAGCACAGAACTTCCAGCTGCAGTTGAACCAGTCTTCAACTGGCACAAGGAACAATGTGACCTACACATCTTCACAGAGCAATGCTGTGCAGGTGCAGTCGGGATTTGTGACTGAGCGTGGAAGCAAGGTAGCCTCGATATCACAGTCGGGTCTCACCTTAGACATGGCGAAGAACATCGACCAGCTGCAGTTCGTAGTGTCCCAATACAAGACATCATTGGGCAACACCACAACGCAAAAGCTCGTAGGGCCTGTGGGCATAGGGCAGTCAGTGCCAGGATACGCAAACCTGACAGTGTCAAAGGTCAACGCAACATGCGGAGGCCTGAGCGCAAGCAGCTCGTCATGCACGGTAACTGGACTAGGCAATGTAACGGCAACGCCTTCAGTGACCCAGGCAGTAGTGCCTGTATCCCTGAACACCGCTACAAACCCTCTGGTAGTGCTTGACAGCAATGCGAACAGCGCAGCCACACTGGTGGTGGTAGGAAGCAAGTATGTGAACTCGGTTGCAGCGCAGATATTCTCGCAGCAGCCGGCTCTCAACTCGAGCTTCGGCCAAACATCAGTGGTAGTGCAGGCATACGGGACGAACAGGATCCTTGTGGCTGGATACTCTGCCAACCAGACAGTGCAGGCAGGAAACCAGTTCATAAACGACCTGCTGTCTGCGGCAAGCACACCGTAAAAGCGCTAAACGCCTGAAGTTTGGTCGCGGAGCCAATCGGCTCCGCACCTTTTCTTATTTTTTCTCCTTTTCCTTTTCGTTTTATCAGCTCCCCAGCATAGCCGCAGCAAATGCCCTTTTTTGCTTTCGGTCTTCGGAGAAATCTTTATAAGCTTACTATGCATCAATAGTCTGATTCCGATGAGAATCGGCCTATACTCAGCCGTTATCCTCATGCTCGTGGTCGGGTTTGCAGGTGCTTCAAGCGTCAGTGTATTCCTTGGCAGCTACAATGTCTCTGCCTCTGTAGTCTCATCGCTCTCCTACGTTAACATAAGCCACGCAGGGGGCAGCTACGTGCTGGCATACTATCAGGGAGAGCCCACGTTTCTTATCAACACAACCGGCGCCTACCAGTTCATAACCCAGGCGCAGGCGATATACAGCATAATAAACACCACTGTGCTAAACGCCAGCCTGTCCAAGATAAATACGACCTTTCTGACCAGCACCCTAAAGAAGTACAACCAGTCATCCGCTTCGAATGTTACCGACTGCTTCGTCGAGACGGGCCTTTCCAGCGGCGAGACATGCACCATACAGAACTCATGCCAGTCGTGCCTCACTTCAGAGATATGCAGGGCCACGCTTGTTGGGGGAACGCCGCTTAACAGGAAGTACTCTCCCATCGGGTACAACAGCACATTTGAGTACGGACTGATAAACTTCGAGCATAATTACACCGATCTGATATCAAGCTACTCGGCACTTATATCAAACGCATCTACTCTGAGCGCATCAAACGCCCAGTCCAACATCAACAACATTGCCAGCGCATTCAGCCTGTACTCTAGCGTAACGCAGAACATGGACACCAACCCTATATTCCCGCCTCCTGCAGGCTCTGACTTCTCAGGCTGCAGCCCGTCGCTATCAGCCAAGAATCAGCCGTGGTACTGCAGTGCAGTGGGCCTGTGCCAGTCCCTGCAATACAATGTCAGCCTGCTGGACCGGATGCACGGATACATCAACGTGATGTCCTCCCTGCCAGTGTCAAAGGCGCAGATCATGGCAGTGGCGCAGAACGTCAGCTCCAGGGAGTCGGTGTATGTGGGCGCAGTGCTTGCCGCGCAGAAAAGAGCGCAGCTAGGCGCAGTGATGAACACAACTCTTCTGGGATACAACCAGACAGTAGCAAACGCCAATCTTCTGCTTTCCAGGATATATGATTCAGGCCTGCAGCAGTCCATAAACGCGCTCCAGGACAGCTACCAGAACCTCTCGGCCAATTACCTGTCTGTCAACATCTCCGCATACAATACCACCCTTGCCGCCCAGTACGGCACAGTGAAGAGCCAGTATGCGTCGCTTAACGCAACATACGCATCGCTGCTCAACATATCTCAGTACAACACACTCATGCTGCTGGACATGCAGTCAGGCGGCTCGCAGCCATCTTCCACCACCGCAAGGCTCAGCTTCGAGCAGGCCCAGCTTGGCTCATCGCTCAACTCAAGGATATCCAACGTAAATGCGACCAGGGCGAATCTAAGCGCCCTGAAGGGCCAGATAGCAGCGTCGCAGCCTCTGCCTAACGTTCCACAGTACCTCTCAAGAGCCATAGGCGCCCCTGTGGCAACGGCCCTGCTCTCATCAACAGGCTACAGCGCTGCAGTAGCATCAGCGCCTTTCTATGCAGTCATACCGTCGCTTGTAATAGGCATAATAGTGCTGGCTGTTCTGCTCGCATACCACAGGCAGCTCAAAGGCAGGCACAGGCTTGCCGTAAGCAGGAGGACCAGCAGGAACTGGAACATACTCATGGGCATGGCAATAGCAATAGTGCTCCTCTTTATAGTGGCCACATACCTGGTGGCCCAGTCTGCAAACACAAGCGCGCAGCTCTCGGTTGCTGCAGGTGCTATAAAGTCATCAGGCTCTGTTGCCATAGTGGTCAGTGGCCAGTCCAATCCTGCAATAGCAGGCTGCGCTGCAAAGATATACTCTGCGCTCGCAAGTCAGGGAAAGAACGTCTCAAATGCCACTATAAGCGCCCAGTCCTGCAGCTCAGGCTCAGGCCTGCAGACAGTTGATTCATGCATGTCCGCGTACGCGTCAAGGGGCACGCCTGTAATAATGCTCTCAAACAGCACTGCCGATTCGCTAACGGCCTACTCATACTACGGCACAGTGCTTAGGCAGAGCGGCACAGAGCAGTTCACAAGCCAGTGCCTCGCATACCTGTTCGTGAAGTGATGGATTTGGCAGAGATCAGTAGAAGAGGCAGCAAGGGCGCATCGCAGCGCGCAAATCCAGCCAAGGCAGCTGCGCACAAGAAGGCGCCCGGGCCCAGCGGCGATGAAGGAAGGCAAAAGGGACCGAACTGGATCATAATAGCCGTGCTTATAGCCGCAGCTGCTATAATAGGTGCAATAATTACCATACCCTCGCTTGTGGGCTCTGTCCCATTCTCTACATTCAAGTCAACGTTCCAGTCAGCTCCAAACGTAAGCATTGTTGCGGTGTACTCAGGTCCAGCGCAGTACGCCAACGAGAGCGTCTGCATATCGAAGATGGTGCAGGTAGTCGCATACACGCGCAAGGACTCTGCTATAGGCGTATACTACATAGACGCGCAGAACAGCTCCTGCACGTACCAGCAGTCGCTGGGCCTTGCCAATCCACAGTACGCGAGCGCGTCACTATGCTCAGGCCTTGCGTACTCAAGGCCATCAATAACGCTCAACTACAGTGACACAAACAGCACATCAATAACCGCATCGCACATGAATGTGTACGGGAACAGCGCCTATATGCTCTCATGCCCAGTAGCTGTGGAGCTCAGCTGACAGGAAGGCCCTGCATATCTGCAGACTGCTGCGCGCTGCCATCTGCGTCAGTAGCGCCATGCACAACAATCGGCTCTGCAATCGCAGCGCGCTTTGCAAGGCCTATGGCAAGCACCTGGTCTATGCCCCGGTTTATCTGCATGGCCCTTTTCATTGTCACGTTGTAGTTGCGCTCTGCTCTGCTGAACTCGCCGGTCTTGACAAACAGCCAGCCCCTGTTTTTTCTGCGCCATGCAACGAAGGTATGCGAGGACGTGTTCCTCTCCCATCTGAGCAGCTTGTCGAAAGATTCGGGATCGATGGATAGGCTGCCACGGTCCCAGGCCTTGCACTCAAAGGATAAGCATATGCCGTCTTTTATCGCTATTATGTCAGGGCCAAGAGAACTCACCCCGGAGCCGGCGCTTCTTAGCACCGAATAACCATTGTCATAGAACTTTGCGAGCAGTTCACGCTCGCTCCTGGCGCCCTTGATGTACCTTTGCAAGAATACACCTGAGCATTATTCCCAGGGTAAGTTATTAAGGCTTGGCACACGCCTGGCGCAGTGCCGTCAGAGTCAGCTGTCGCATGGTACATAAAGATTATTAACCTTCGTATTCCAATAGGTTATTAGTAAGAAGACGCCAAGTGTGGTTTATGATAGCTTATACTTATTCGGGCACAAATTGCGGGAGATACGGCTTCCGCGCGCACCTCTGAGCTGTTTTTACTGGAGTGTGTATAATGCGCGCAGCGGCCGTAGGCAGTCCTTATTCTGGATCATATCCAGCTGAGCCTTCTTGCAACACAACACTAGGATGAGATAATGGCAAAGACATATCTTGAGATTGTAAAGTACATGGTAGAAGCGAAGTTCACAATAGAGGGAGTGGTGGACAAGCCGGACATAATAGGCGCGGTATTCGGGCAGACCGAGGGGCTTCTTGGAAGCGATCTCGACCTGCGCGAGCTGCAGAAGAACGGCAAGATAGGCAGGATCGAGATAGACGTGCAGCAGAGCTCGAACAAGACGTTCGGCAAGCTGCACCTTCCCGCATCGCTGGACAGAATAGAGACGTGCATACTGGCCGCAGCAGTGGAATCAGTTGACAGGGTAGGCCCGTACGAGGCCAACTTCTCTGTGGACAAGGTTGAAGATACAAGGTCTGAGAAGAGGAGGAAGATACTTGCAAGGGCAAAGGAGCTCGTAAAGAAGCTGCTCGACACAGAGATACCTGACAGCAAAGAGATATCGGAGATGGTGCAGTCTGATGTGCGCGCCAGCGAGATAACCTCTTACGGCCCTGAGCAGCTGGCTGCCGGTCCTGAGATAGCATCGAGCGATGAGCTGGTCATAGTGGAGGGCAGGGCAGACGTGCTTAACCTGCTCAGAAACGACATAGCAACAGCAATAGCTGTGGGCGGCGCTGCCAGCAACATACCAAAGTCGATAATAGACCTTGCATCGCAGAAGGACACGACTCTGTTTGTCGACGGAGACAGGGGCGGCGACATGATAGCAAGATCCATACTCAACGTGGCCGACATAGACTACATAGCAAAGGCACCTGATGGCAAGGAGGTCGAGGACCTGACGCGCAAGGAGATAATAAAGGCCCTAAGGACCAGGATCCCTGTGGATCAGTACAGGGGTCTTGGAAGCCAGAACAGGTTCCAGAGAAGGCCAGAGCCTGCGCAGCCAATGCAGACGCAAAGATCCGAGCTGCAGCGTCCGGAGCCAAGGCCTGAACAGGCAAGGACCCAGGAGCCTGCTCTAGCGCCGCGCGAGAGCCCGATTAGCAGCGCGCGCACAATATCGCAGGAGGTTGCCAAGATAGACCAGAAGGCGTATACTCCTGCATCGTCTCTGGGCAAGGCAGAGGCGGCAGAGCAGGAGCAAAAGCCGGTGCTAGAGGCGCAGGTAATGGCCCAGGTCGCTACCGGCCTTGACGAGCTGTCAGGCACCCTTAGAAGCAGGCTATACGACAGCGCCGGCAATGTCCAGAAGGAGGTGCCAATAAGGGAGCTGCTCTCGGAGATAGACTACTCGAAGGGCGCGTATGCCATAGTGCTTGACGGGGTTATAACCCAGAGGCTCGTGGAACTGGCGCTGCAGAAGAACATAAAGGCAATATACGGGGTAAAGGCAAACCCGCTTACAAGAAAGTTCCACGACATAGTGCTTTACACCAAGGAGCAGGGAAAGATCTCCTGACAACTCCAGGCGCCATGCGTGCCTGAATCGGGTGTGCTGTGATCTGATGTTCTTCGACAAGAAGCAAACGGAAAAGAGGGTTGCTCCTGGAGAGCTGCCTGAGACTCTTCTGTCCCTGTTCAACAGCAAACTGGCGCCACTTGAGCCAAGGGCATCCGGCATAGTTGCAAGGCTCAGGGCCGTGAAGAGCGAGTTCGCTGCGTCGTGCGATGCATTCGAGAGGCTGAATGCCGAGCCTGACACCGAGGATATGTGGAATCCCAACATAAATGCCATAAAGACCCAGAAATCGGCATACTCTACGGCCCTCAGGAACCTTATAGGCGAACTTGACCTGGAGAACACGGATGCGAACATATACGTCAGGTACAAGACCATACTGGGCAGGGTCGAGGCCACTGTTGACAAGATACTGCGGGCCAACGCCAACTTCAAGACTGTTCTCTACTGCTACTCAAAGCACCTGGGCTCGTTCAAGAAGCACTTCTCGTCCATAGAAAAGCTCAGGGACGCGCTCAGCGAGGAGCTCGAGAAGAGGATCGGGGACTACGAGGCATACTGCGCCATAACTGGGGACATGGCAAAGTTCTCGGCGCTATCCGAGCAGATGGCTGCGCTGAGCAGCGGCATAGAGGCTCTATCAAAGAGCGCACAGGTATCGGATCCTGCCTCAATAGACGCCGAGGAGCAGGCCCTGGGCCAGACGATCAGCGCCAAGTCAGACGAGCTGAGCGCGGTGCAGGGCAGCATATCAGGCGTGTCATCAAAGCTTGAGCTTCTTACTGCGCCGCTGGTAAAGGTGTCGCGCAAGTTCGATCATGACGTGCAGAAGAAGCCAAAGCTCGCGTACTTCATGGAGGACCCGATCTCAGCTATAAAGAACAGGCACGATTACGAGCAGTTCATGGGCATGGTAGCTGAGCTAAGGATGTTCGTGGACGGCTCATCGGACATAAAGAACAAGGCCGAGCTGCTGGAAGCATTATCCGATCTTACTGCCGCCGAGCCTTATGTTCTTATCGAGGACCTCTCGCTGCACAAGAGCCGCAGGTCCGCCATTGAGGCGGAAATAAGGGGCATGGAGAGGGTCATGGACGGGCTCAAGGCAGGCAGGGACAGCATGTCAAAATCCGCACAGGAGATGAAGCGCCTTGACCACGAAGTGGACGGTGTGACGAGATACAGGGCGGTTCTCAGGAGCCAGATAGAAAAAGAGATACTGGACAACTACAAGATGCAGGTATACCTGGTGCTGTAACTGCGCTCAGTACTTCCTGCTGCCTATCTCCTGCTTGAGCATAGCTACAAATTCCTCAAGCCTGATCTGGTTCTTCTGCGTGCCATCCCTCATCCTTACAGATATTGTTCTGGCTTCCTCCTCCTTCTTGCCGAGTATGATGGTGTACGGTATCTCCTTCATCTTCGCGTCGCGTATCTTGTACTGCAGCGTGCGGTCCGATATGTCCAGGGCAGCGCGCAGCCCTTCATCCTTCAGACTGCCGTATACCTTCTGCGCGTATTCGCCCAGCTGCTCTGAGAGCGATGCGACTATCACCTGCACTGGCGCAAGCCATGCCGGGAACTTGCCCTTGTAATGCTCAACAAGTATCGCCGCAAAGCGCTCAACCGATCCCAGGGCTGCCCTGTGTATTATCACCGGGGTGTGCAGCTTCCCGTCCTCTCCTGCGTACTCCAGCCCGAAGTTTATCGGCTGCTGGTAATCCACCTGCATGGTGGCCAGCTGCCATGCCCTTCCCATTGAATCATGCACGTCGAAATCTATCTTCGGGCCGTAGAATGCGCCCTCCCCCTCCTTTATCTCGTACGGCATCCCGCTCCTTTTTAGTGCGTCCCTGAGCATAGCAGTGGCTTTGTCCCACAGCTCGCCGTCTCCCATCGACTCCTTGGGCTTTGTCGAGAGCTTTGCGGTGAATCTCATGCCGAATGTGTCGTACACCTTCTGTACGAACCTAAGAAACCTCTCCGCCTCCTTCTCCACCTGCTCCTCCGTAAGGAAGATGTGCCCGTCGTCCTGAGTCAGCTCCATGACCCTGAATAGCCCGCTCAGCGCCCCGCTGACCTCCTTTCTGTAAAGCTTGTCAAATGTGGCTGTCCTGAAAGGCAGGTCCCTGTAGCTCCACCTCTTCGACTTGTAGATGAGTATTGTCGACGGGCAGTTCATGGGCTTGAGCCCCAGCTCTCCCATGTCGCTTTGGAACATGAACATGTTGTCCTTGTAGTGCTCGTAGTGGCCGCTCACATGCCACAGAGCGGTGTTTGATAGGGCCGGAGTGCTCGTCTCCTCGTATCCATCAGCCTCCTCAAGTTCGCGTATGAACTTGACCAGCTCTCTATAGATCACGTGGCCGTTAGGGTGCCAGTACACCATGCTCGGCGACACCTCCTGGAAGCTGTACAGGTCCAGCTGCTCGCCTATGGTCCTGTGGTCCCCCTTTGGAAGGCCTGACCAGTCGCTCTTCCTGACTATTGCAGTGTTAGCCTCAACGGGCTTTGCCTTCTTGTACGCCTTTTCTCCAGCTGCGGGGCCGTAGCTCCTCGCCTGCTCTGCAAGCGGGTGCCCTTTTATTGCGAAAGTCGGCTTCTTTGTCCATCCGAACGGGGCTTTGTACGCCTCGAAACTCTCAGAGAGGCTCGCGTACATCCCGTTCACTATTGCCATCGCCTCGCGCGGCCTGGCAAGATAGCTACTCAGGTGCGCGTACGGGTAGAGCATGACCTTCTTCCTGCCCAGCTGCCCCATGAACTTGGTTATGTCTCTGACTGCGGCCTGCGCGGTCTGGTCGCTATCGCCTTCCTCTACGCTGGCAAGCACGAGCAGCACATCATCAACGCACACGCTCTTCTCCTTTGCATCCTCGTAAACCTCGGCCTCAGGCTTCACCGCCTCGTATCTCACGCTGTCGCAGTCCAGCTCAAGTATCCTCAACGCAATCACGGACAGTTTTAGTTATTGCCCCAGCAATTTAAATCTTTGTATTCGGAGTAGTGGCGTACGCATGGCCTACTGCCGGAATGCGAAGCCTTGGCACGGATTTATAAATACCAATGTGGTATAATGTAGCAACATTACAATACAGGTGCAATGGGATGAAGGACAAGAAGAGGAAGTACACGACCATAACAATACCAACGGCCCTGTTCGAGAACGTGAGCAGGTCGATACAGGGCACCGGATTCTCGTCGGTATCTGATTACTCCACGTACATACTCAGGGAAACGGTGGCCGAACTGAAGCTTGACAAGGGGTCCAAGCAGAGCAGAAGCGCCATAATCGAGAAGCTCAGGGCTCTTGGATACATATCGTGATAGCATGGCAGGGATCAGTGAAGAGGCCGCTACGCTCAGCAGTAAACCGACACGCGCAAACTGGGAGAGGTTCGCCAGGAGCCTCAGGGAGTCAAAGGCGGCATTCTACAGCATACGATACTCCGGCGGCAAGATAAGCAGCAAGGAAGACCTCAGAGACGCCTATGCCCAGATATACGACTCAAAGGAGAAGC
>DAHVAU010000069.1 GCA_027314465.1 Microcaldota archaeon | reverse complement strand
TCATTACCTGCATGCCCTCCTTCACCTGAAGGACTTTGTCCGCAGGGAGCGTCTTGCTGTCGAAGTCGCCGCCAGTCATAGCATTGTATGTATGCACTATTGAGCCCAGCCTTGCAAGTTCCCTGGAATTTATCTCATCCGCAATCCTGTTCGTTGTTGTCAGGGTTATGTACATCCTTGAAGAGTCAGGCATGAATGAATCATCAACCCTCATGTTCAGCACATCAAGCTGCGCCTCGGATATAGTGTTGCTGCGTATAGCATTTAGCAGCTCTATGAAATACTCCTCAGTCTGCCTCCTGTGCTTCTCCAGCTCAACGTGCTTTACGCCAAGCTTTGCGAACGCCTCCGAATCGAAGAAGTACTGGCTCCTGTAAGGGCCGTTGAACATCCCTTCCTCATCCTTTGTCACTACAGGAGGAAGTTGGTAGAGATCCCCGACAAGCACCACCTGCACTCCGCCGAAAGGAAGCCGGGGATCTTTGCCATTTGCCCTCATGAACGCATCCATACAGTCGAATAGGTCTGCCCTCACCATGGATACCTCGTCTATTACTATCACGTCTATATTCTGATAGAACTGCTTCTGAGACGGATAGAGCCTTCTGATCGTGCCGACAGTTATATCCGGGCGGAACTTGAAGAATGAGTGTATGGTCTGGCCGCGCACGTTTAGAGCAGCCACGCCAGTAGGAGCAAGCACAGCAACGCTCTTGCGCGTGACCCTCCTGAAGTACTCCAGAAGAGTGGACTTCCCGGTGCCAGCCCTTCCAGTTAGGAGTATGTTCTCCCTCGAATTCTCCATCATGTTGAGGACATACTTGAACCTGTCGTCTAGCTCTATGGGCATCCCATCAGATAGCCTTGGCTCAAGATTAATCTGCATGTCATGTATTTCGGCACGAATGCTTTAATCGCTTTTGGCTATTTCCACAGCTGCTTTAGCAGCTTATCCAATGGCAGTGCGTTCACGACCCTGCCAGGCTCCAGCCAGCCCCTCTTCGCCGTGCTTACCCCATATCTCATGAGATTCAGGTGCTCATCCCTGTGCGCGTCGGTGTCAATTGCAAACCTTATCTTCTTGTACTCCTTGGCCCTGAGTATATTTTCGTCGTTGAGATCCATCCTGTCAGGATAGCCGTCTATCTCAAGTATGACGCCATTGTCTTCTGCAGCCTGGAACGCCCTGTCAAGATCGATATCTATGGGCGCCCTCTGGTTGATCACCCTGTCCGTAGGATGGGCCCATATGGACATGTGCCCACTCTCCATGGCCTTGATGACCCTCCTAGTCATATCCCCCCTTGACATGGTTAGATTGGTGTGAATGCTGCACAGCGTGTAGTCCATACTGTCCATTGTCTTGCTGTCCAGGTCAAGGCTTCCGTCCTTGAGTATGTCGATCTCAGCGCTCTTAAGTATCCTTATCCCCTCAGTCTTGTTGTTGGCCTTGTCTATCTCGCCAAGGTGCCTGAGCATCTCCTTGTCATCCAGGCCCCCTGCCTGGTACTCGGACTTGCTGTGGTCGCTTATGCCTATGTACTCCCTTCCCAGCCCCTTTGCATAGCTCGCCATCTCAAGTATCGTATTGTTGCCGTCAGTAGCCACCGTGTGCATGTGAAGGTCGCCCCGCATATCTTCCAGTCTTATAACCTTCGGTATCCTGTTACGCTGCGAGAGCTCCACCTCGCCCCTGTCCTCGCGCATCTCAGGATCCATTACCTGCATGCCAAGGGCCTTGTATACGCCATCCTCCTGCGCTCCAGCAACATTCCTGTCCATCTTGTCGAACAGCCCGTACTCGTTCAGCTTATACCCCTTCGCTACGGCTATCTCCCTTACCTTCACGTTATGGTCCTTGTTGCCAGTGAAGTACTGCAGGGCCGCACCGAAGCTCTGCTCCTCGACAACCCTGAAGTCGCAGTTGAGGCCTATGGCCAGCCTTACTGTCGTCTTTGTGGACCCGCTCAGCAGCACCCGCTCTACCTCAGGCATCCTGGCTATGAAGTTCCTGACCTTCTCGGGCTCATCTGAGGTGATAAGTATGTCTAGATCGCCCACCGTCTCCCTCATCCTCCTGGTGCTGCCTGCTATTACCACCTTGCCTACAAGGCCGGATCCGCCAAGCTTTCTGACCATCGCCTCCGCCTCTGGCAGCGCTCTTCCCAGGGCCATGCGCTGCTGTCCTGACTCGAACTGGGCTATGCCATTTGCTATCTCCTCCTCGCTGCGCTTCCCGAACCCTTCAAGCCCCATGATCTTGTGCTGCTCCACTGCCTTCCTGAGATCGTCTATGCTGCGTATCTTGAGCGAAGCATACAGCCGGAATATCCTCTTAGGTCCCATCCCATGTATCTTGGTAAGCGTTGCGAAATCGACAGGATACCTCTTCTTCAGGTCCTCATACTTAGGAATCTTGCCTGTCTCAAGATACTCCTTTATGGCACCGGCTATGCCCTTGCCAATCCCAGGAAGCTCCATCAGCGCGTCCAGTCCGCCCTTCGCATATACTTCACCTATGTCCTCCTGCATGCTCCCTATAGTCTGCGCTGCCTTCCTGTAGGCTAGCACCTCGAACTTCCTGTCGGTCTGAGTATCCAGGGTGAGCATATCGGCTATCTCTCCCAGGAGCTGCGCGATCTTGGCGTTCTGCATGATGGTATAGCTACAGTCAAGCGTAATAACCCTGAGGATGGGCATGCGCAGTGTTACATGCATGCCCTCTGCCATCGGAAAGATATTTATTTTAGCTCGTAGAGATAGAAGCGGTGCGACTATGTATGGGAACGTGGTAAACTCGACCTCCTCGTTTGAAGAGTATGATCTATTTAAGCCAAGAATCGGAGTTGTTGGTGTAGGCGGCGGTGGAAACAACACTGTACAGAGACTCAGCAACGTCGATGTGCGAGGCGCTGCGCTTCTTGCATTCAATACTGACGCAAAGCAGCTCAACATGATGAACCCGAACGTGACCAAGCTGATGCTTGGTAGCGCCCTGACGCGAGGGCTTGGAGCAGGAGGATACCCTGAAATAGGAGAGAAGGCAGCCGAGATATCGCGCAATGAGATAGAGGTGCTCACCAGGGACATGAACATGGTTTTTCTGTGCGCGGGCATGGGCGGAGGGACTGGCACAGGAGCTGCACCAATAGTCGGCAGAGTGGTAAAGGACAACGGCGCGATTGTTATAGGGGTTGTTACCATACCGTTCTCTCTTGAGAGGGTCAGGCTCGAGACCGCCAGGAGGGGAATACAGAAGCTTAGGCAGCATCTCGACACGCTCATAGTAATAGACAACCAGAAGCTTGTGAACCTGTATCCGAACCTTCCGATAGAGAAGACATTCGCTCTTGCGGACGAGATAACCATGAAGGCGGTGAGGGGCATAACCGAGGCAATAACGCAACCTAGCCCGATCAACCTCGACTTCGCAGATGTGCGGTCGATAATGTCTGCTGGCGGACTTGCAATGATAAGCGTGGGCAGCGCACGCGGAACCAACCGCGTAGAGGATGTAGTGCGAGATACGCTCAAGAACAAACTGCTGGACGTAGACTACTCAAACGCTACAGGAGTGCTGCTGCACATAACAGGAGGACCCAGCCTGACGCTTGGAGAGGCTAACGCCATAGGGGAGAAGCTCACCGCTAACAGCGCGCCTAACGCCAACGTAATATGGGGCGCCAGGCTTGAGCCCAACGCAGGAGACAGCATAGAGGTAATAGCGATATTCACAGGGGTTACGGGCTCGTCTGTAATAGGGCACGAAGATGATAGTCGCTCGAACCCGTTAGGTCTTGACTCGATATGAGGGCTGCCTGCAAGAATCAGGCAGTCTCTGCTACCTCGGTCTCCCTGTTCTCGGCCTTGTTCCTGCTCAGCGTGTAGATGCGGGCGTTGGCAACCTGCCTCAGGGCATCATCGTGCGTTATGATGAACACCTGGTCCACTATGCCCGGAAGGGTCTCGCTGAACATCTGCACGAACTTCCTAAGCCCTTCCCTGTCTATATTGTGGGTAGGCTCGTCAAGTATAAGCCACTTGAGGTTCGGCACAAGGACCAGCGAGAATGCTATCCTCATGGCCAGGCATGCAGTGCTCCGCTCCCCTCCGCTGGCTACCGACTCTACGCTCTCCCAGGAGTACGTGCCGTCCACCAGCGTCTTGACCTTGAGGCTGTAGTCGTCATCGGATACGTCGAGCGTTATCCCCTGATAGTCGCCGTAGGGATACAGCTCTGCCCATATGTCGTGCATTATGTCGTTTATGGAGTTGGTGAGCTGAGAGCGGAGCACAGACTGTGTATCTGCAATGGCGGCCCTGAACTTGACCATGCTGTCTGCAGCTGTCCTCTTTCGCTGTGCATCCTCGATAAGCCTGCCTATGCGCGCTATCTCGGATTCCTTGGCCTCCAGCTGCGCTTTCTTGTCCTTTATGTAGCCGGTTATGGACTTCAGATTTGCAGTGTGCCTGCTTAGCTCTGAGCTGATCTTCACAAGAGCGGCCTGAGCGCTGTCCATAGACTTATCATCCACGTTTATTGAGTTGTGCTCTGCCTCCCTGACTGCCAGCTCAGATGCCGACTTTGACTTCTCTTTAGCATGGCGCTCTGCCCTCTCTATGGCCTCCATCACCGATCCCGCCTTCTGCAGCGCCTCTGTTGCCGCATGCACCTCCTTCTCTGTGGCCTCCCTGGACTTGCGCGCTGCGTCGTGCTCTGACTTCGCCCCTGCCAGCTCGCCCCTAAGCGCCTTGAGCTTCGCATCCTCTCCATGGTGAGCCTTGAGCCTCTCCTCGATTACGGACATGGAATTTAGCCTTGCGGTGAGATCCTTGGCCTCAGATCTGGACTTTGCAAGGCCTTCGTCGGCCGCCAGGGCCCTCTTCCTGCCTTCGTCTATGGCCCGGCGCTTTCCTTCGAGTATGCGTTCTGCGCTCTGCCTGTCCAGTTCCCTCTCGCAGACAGGACATTTGCTCATGTGAGATGCCAGCTCTTTCATCTGCTTCTCGGCCTCGGCAACTGCGGACCTTGATGCTGACAGTTCGGCAGAGAGCCTGTCAGTAATCCCATTAATCTCTGCGATCCTTGCTTGGGCATTCTCCCTCTCGCCCCTGGCCAGTTCCTTCTCCAGCCTCTCTTTCTCCATGATGTCCTTGCTTGTGCTTGCAATCTCAAGCTCAAGCCTCATCACCGCGGAATTGCAGCGCTTCTCTGCCTCTGATTCGCCATCGGCCCTGTGCTTGAGGCTCTCAAGCCTGTGCGCGTGCGACTTTCTTTGCCTCTCTGCCTCGTCTTTTTGCGGCAGATCAGCAGCCTTGAGCTGCGTTAGCTCTGAGTCCAGCATGCGTATGCGTGCCATAAGCCCCTCTATCTCCCTGGAAAGTGCAACCTTCCTCGCATTTCTTGACTTGAGCTCCTCTAGCCGCTTCTCGGCCTCGATTCTCTCCTTTGTATGCGACTCTATGCTCCTCTGTGCCTCATTCTTGTCCAGATCCAGCTTTGATAGCTGCACCGAGAGTTCCTCAAGCTCCGCCCTGGCCTTCTTTATATCGAACTCCCTTGCCATCCTCTCGCTGTCGGTTATCATGTCTTTTATCCTGTTTATTACTGCCCCGGAATTGTCCTGCGCCAATGCGAACTTGTCAAGGCCCAGCAGCCCGTCTATCTGCTTCTTCCTGGCTGCAGGCGCTATGTCCATGAAGTAGTCAAGCTGGTTCTGCTCAGAGTATATCGCCTTTGAGAACAGGTCGTAGTCCACCTTGAGTATCCGCTCAACTTCCTCTGTGACCCGTTCTGGCTGCGACTGCAGGTACGCGCCGTTCTTCTCTATGGTTGCAGTGGCCTTCGATGACAGCGAGAGTGTTCTTGTTATCCGATAGGTATCTCCGCCAAAGTCCATTACAAGCAATACCTGCGCCTCCTTTTGCTGCGTGGGTTTGTTCCTTATCAGCCTTGCAGTGCTGACACGCTTGTGCTGTATCGCAGGGAACATGCCGAACAGGGCAAAGGATATGGCATCCATTATCGAGCTCTTCCCTGAGCCCATCTGGCCGAGCAGTATGTTTATGCCTTTTGAGAAGTCCAGCTTTGTGTCCTTGTGCGTCTTCCAGTTCCTAAGCTCTATGGACTTTATCATGCTACCACAAGGAATCCTAGACACTATGGTAGGAGAACGTTATTATAAATTGCCGGAAGCGCTTTGTAAGTAGTTGCCACTCTTGCATACAGCAGGATCAGAGAAGGCTCTCTTCGTCCACTTCCACGTCCTTGACCTCGGGGAGCTTGCGCAGCGCCTCCTCGTATGAAGTGCTGCCGGCCTGGTCCTCGTGTACGAACATTACCTTTATGACCTTTATTCCAAACCCTATATCCTCGAGCTGCACGCTCGTGGGCTTTGGCTCCATGGTCTTGACCTTCTGCAGGAGCGCGTCGGACTGGTCGGAATATACCTTGAATATTGTTGCGACCTTTGCCATTCATGGTCCCTCTGTAGCGCACTTGGGGCACCTGTAGCGGGTGTACTTCTCCCTACAGCTGTAGCACCTTATTATGTTCTCCTCCAGGCAGCCAGGGCACTTGAATTCAACATACTGCACGCTAAGCCTTCCGCATGACGAACAGGTCTTCCCCTTTGGTGCCGACATAAGCTCACGGTGATAAAATGTATACTGTGTTTATAAATCAAAACCTATATAAACTAACGCGTGGGCATGTGGTGTAACCTGGATAGCACGGCGGCTTGCGGAGCCGTAAGTTGCGGGTTCAAATCCCGTCATGCCCGAATCCATCCGGACTGACGCATACGCGAATGAGGCCCTTTGATGAGGATAAACACAGATAGGCTCAAGAGCATTGCAAAGGTTGAGGCGCTTAGCGGGACTTTATGCGAGTATGCAGTGCTGGATGCAGGGCAGAGTACACCAAGCGGCAATACGCAATGCGCTCATCCGGCTTGAGAACGCCGAGCCGTATGGAGCTGGTGACTGATGGCATGGGATCTGGCAGAGGTTCATGTTTTTATTACTTCTTGATACATCATATATGAGCGACGGTATAAACATGGCAAGACGCAAGATTACCTCTCCTGACGATGCAGAGGTATCCAAGTTCGCCGAGACTACAAAGGCAAGAATAGTAGTTATAGGCGTAGGCGGAAGCGGTTCAAACACTATGTCCAAGATGTCTGAAGTGCACATAGAAGGCGCCACGCTTGTGGCTGCGAATACCGATTCGCCTCATCTTGAGACCATAGACGCACAGAGAAAGATACTGCTGGGAAGGACCGTTACAAAAGGCCTTGGGACTGGGAGCAATCCTTCTGTGGGGGAGCAGGCGGCCATGGAGAGCATCGAAGAGATAAAGCATGCCGTTGATGGAGCGCAGATGGTGTTCATAAACTGCGGGCTTGGAGGAGGCACGGGAACAGGCGCAGCTCCGGTCATAGCCGCAGCCGCAAAGGATGCCGGGATACTCACCGTAGCACTAGTGACGCTTCCGTTCTCCGCTGAAGGAAAGGCCAGGATGAAGACTGCACTCATAGGGCTGTCAAGGCTCAAGAGCAATGCGGATACCACTATAGTGATACCTAACGACAAGCTTCTTGCGGTTGAGGAGCTTACGCTTGACAAGGCCTTCAAGAAAGTCGATGACCTGCTAGCTAACGCCACTAAGGGCATACTGGAGATGGTGACCAAGGCAGGAATGGTGAACATGGACTTCGCGGACCTCAGAGGAGTGCTGCAGGACTCCGGATACGCAGTCATAAGCGTGGGAGAGTCGCGCGCCACCAATGAGGACCAGAGGATAGCAAGCGTGATAAATGCGACAATGGACAGCCCGCTCATGGACCTTGACATATCCAAGGCTAAGAAGGCGCTGGTTAGCATAAGCGGCGGGAGCGACCTCACTCTAAAGGAGGCGGAGCGCGTATTCAGCGCAGTGTCGTCAAAGATAAGCGACGACGCCATGCTGAAATGGGGAGCCCGGATCGATCCAAAGATGCACAAGAAGATGCTGCGCGTAACAGTGGTGATGAGCGGCGTGGGGCTTGCGGACTACATACAGGACAGCCTTCAGAAGGCCGATCAGAAGATCTACATCGACGATCTTGGAATAGACAGGATTGAGTAATCTAGTCTTCGACTGACACTTTCAATTATCGGTTGTGGTTGGCAATGGCATTTGTAGCCGTAGTAGTTGCAATGACAAGGAAGAGGGTCATAGCGAGCAGGGGTAGGCTGCCATGGCACATACCCCAAGAGACGCGGCTCTACAGAAGCATTGTTGCTAACGGTACAGTGGTTATGGGAAGGCGCACGTACCTGCAGATGGCCAAGTCATGGCCGGGAAGAAGGTGCGTGGTTGTCAGTTCATCTGGCTTCAAGTCCCCTGCGCTTGATGTCTGCCCGGATGCTGAGCAGGCCATTGACAAAGCGAGGTCGTACGGAGACGATGTATTCGTAATTGGCGGAGCTACACTTTACGCAGCCACGATAGGCGTGGTTGATAGGATGTACATATCCTACATAAAGAAGGATTATGATGGGGATCTCTTCTTTCCACAGTTCGATGAGCGCGAGTGGGATGTCATGGACAGGAGAGATTATGCCGAGTTTGAACATGTCGTTTACGTGCGTAGGCGCAGCAAGTATTGATTACGCTTATATATTGCTAGATGGCAGTTGATTGCATGCACAGATACTCCAGCATTGCCATATCCGGGAACCCTGTAGCGGGCAAATCCAGCCTCGCCAACAGGCTCTCTGCGGCGTACGGCTGGTCCAGGCTCTCTATAGGCGATCTGCAGAGACAGCGATGGAGGAGGCAGCATCCCCAAGGCGAGATATCGTTCGAAGACTGGTGGCGTTCCACCACTGTAAAGGACAATATGGAAGTGAACGTGCTGGCTAAGAGCACTATAGAGAAAGGAGGCATTGTAGCCGATTCGAGATTCTGTAACTATCTGGATAACTCGAAGTGCCTGCTCATCTTCCTCACTGCGCAGCTCAGTGTGCGTGTCCAGAGAGCAAAATCGCGCAGCGAGTACGGCAGCATGGGCGCTGATGAACTGGAGCAGCTGCTTGCCCGGCGCGAGCAGGATGAGCTTAGGATGGGAAGGCTATTGTACGGAGAGGATTTCGACTACAGGGATCCCAGGATATTTCATGCAATAATAAACACCAGCCTACTTGATGTGGAGCAGGAATTCAGGATCGTAGACTCGCTGATCAAAGGATAAAGATAGCTCAGTTTCAGGTTCTCCTGAACCCGCTGGACACCATCTTCTCGTTCATGGCCTCGTGCATCGAGTACCTCTTTATGGCTATTGCCTTGGCCATGTCCCTGTCCGCCGTGCTGTTTTTTCATTTATAACTCCTGCGCCTGGTTCAGCTTGTTATTATACAAGTTGCATGCGGATATTGCCGCCAAGTGCGCGGCGTTCTCGTGGGGCTGCCGAACTTGCATGGCCTTGCTATCTCATGCTTCCTCTTCACACTTATGCCGTAACTCGACGCGAAGAGCACCGCGTGAATATGGCAGATAGCTTTGTAGCATATCGTCCGGCCTTCCCTTGAAGCTGGCTATGACTACTGGGAGCCTGAGCGCGCTATGCACTCGACGCCAACAAACATGCCTGTCGCAAGATGCACAACATTGCCGCAGATCTCTACGCACCTACTGATGCGCGCTTGCCGGGATATATGCCTGCTAGGATATGATTCTTCGATTCAGCATAATGACGGATCTGAGTAGCATATCCCCTGCCTTGCTGTCTGCGGCAGCGACTCGTACTGGCAGTCAGTAACCACTACGGGAGATGATGTTACATTGTAATGCTTTGCCAGGGCG